>CAYTFO010000188.1:0-7739 GCA_964437135.1 uncultured Roseivirgaceae bacterium
GGATTATTATCCCTGGGTTTATGATTTGGATCATTAACATTGTAATCCCTTCCTTATTTTCAATATTCGCTCAAGGAATAATAAGAGTAGAAGAGAAATGATAATTACCATAATTACCATATTTGCTCTTACTAATCTTTTTCTTTTTATTTTTTTAGGGATATCATGGAATAAAATAAAATTTCATGATAAAGATTTTACAGAGGAAAAAAATTTAAGATCAATTACTGTGGTTGTGCCATTCAGGAATGAATCCTATAATCTTCCTGATTTAATTCGTTCCCTGGAGAATCAAAGTTATGATAAAGATTGTTTTGAAGTGGTTTTTGTGAATGATCACTCAGAAGATGATCTTAAATATATATATGATGCTTTAAAAGATGTAAGTTATAAAAACCGGGTTTTAAATCTTCCAAAAGATCTTCAAGGTAAGAAGCACGCCATATCCTTTGCTTTGGAATCTTCTCAGTCTGAAATTATTTTGTGTACTGACGCAGATTGTATACCCGGCAAAAATTGGCTTCAAACAATAAATGAAGCCTATAATGATGAAAGAATTCAATTTATTGCAGCACCAGTTCTGATAAGACATCAAAATTTTTTTCAATACATCCAGTCACTGGAATTTTCAGGGTTAATTGCCTTCGGTGGTATTGGTATTGATAAAAATGTGCCAGTAATGTGCAATGGGGCAAATATGTCTTACAAAAGAAAAGTATTTGATGAAGTGTCAGGATATAAAGGGAATGATCATATTCCTACAGGCGATGATGAATTTTTGATGCGAAAAGTATTTCAAAAGTACCCAGATGGACTTAAATTCATAAAGAGCAGAGATGCAATTGTTCAAACGAAGGCAAAAAGAAATTTATCTGAATTAATTAGTCAGAGAATTAGATGGGTAAGTAAATGGAAACTCGGCAATAGTTTTAGAACTATGTCATTTGCAGTACTATTTTACGTTGATTCTCTAATAGCACTGGCAATTTTTTGGTTTCTTTTTTTTAAACCGGAATTAGGATTGTTTTTACTAACATTGAGAATTTTTGGGGCCTATTATTTTCTAATTGAGGTCAGTAATTTTTTTAATATAAAAGTAAAGCCCCTCAAACTGGTTTTTCTAATCTTATTTTATCCGATTTATATAGTTCTCTTAGGAATTGCTTCTATTTTTGGAATATATAAATGGAAAGGAAGAAAATATTTTGTGAATGACTGATGAGGAGTTTGATGTATTAGACGAACTATATTTTGTTCAAAGCTTCAATCATTTGTTAGAAAATTGTGATTTGGGGCAAGATCTACTGGTAAAAACACTGGAAAGGCTTTGGGGAAATGGTTGGATAAAGGTTTTGGTCAATGTTGATGAAGAAGAAAAACCAGAGATCGTAGATATATCAAAAAATGCTAATCAATACTTCTTTCTTGCTACAAAAAAAGGACTTTTAGCTCATAATACACTGAATTGAACTATAAACTAGACATACGGGATCTTGAGCTTAATGCTTTACTTGAAATAACTCAGGCAATTAACAATAATTTGTCCGAAGCAGACCTGTATCGGATTTATAAATTCACTTTGCTTGGTGATTTAAAGCTAAAGAAACTTGCAATGTTTGTTTTAAATGATTTCTGGGAGAGTAAAGTAGATTTTGGCGTATCAGATGTAAATTGGAAAGAAGTAACATTACCGGAAAAATACAAAGTGATAGAAGAAGCAGAACCGGTCAATGATAACTTTCCATTTAGTGAGTTTGACCTTGTTTTCCCGGTAAGACACAAGAATAGGTTGCTTGCGGTAGTATTTCTGGGTGGGAAAGAAGAAGAAGTTTTTGTTGAAACTACTTTTCTAAGAGCCCTGACAAACATTTTGATCGTTGCAATAGAGAATAAAAAATTAGCAAGAAGACAATTGCAACAGGAAGTTTATAAGAAAGAATTAGAGATCGCTAAAAAGGTTCAAAATTTCTTATTTCCCAAAAGTCTTCCTAAAGAAGAAAAATTAAAGGTAGAAGCAGTTTATTTACCTCATTTTGATGTTGGCGGTGACTATTATGACTACATAAAAATTAGTGATAATAAATTTTTGATTTGCATCGCAGATGTATCCGGGAAAGGAGTTCCAGCGGCACTCTTAATGTCAAACTTTCAGGCCTCTCTTCGTGCGTTGGTAAGAAAGACAGATAATCTTGATGAAATCGTAAAAGAGCTTAATCACGCAACTTTTTTAAGTAGTAACGGTGAAAATTTTATTACGGTTTTCATCGGTATTTATAGCTTTGATTCAAAGGAATTCAGCTATGTCAATTGTGGACACAATCCCACATACATAATGCAGCAAAACAAAAAAGTACTTGAGCTTAATGATGGAACTACTATTTTAGGAATGTTTGAACCCTTGCCTTTTTTAGAGACACAGAAAATCAAAGAATTAAGTAGTTTTTTGCTCTTTGCATTTACAGATGGTCTTACTGAAACATTTAATGAAGCCGGGGATCAGTTTGGACTGGAAAGACTTCTGCATCTGCTGGATGGTTTCAAAGGAGATAGTATTACAGATCTTCATCAACTAATATTCAAGTCTTTAGATGATTTCAGGAAAGATGTTGAATATCAGGATGATATAACTATGATTTCTTGCCAGGTTTCATCAGAATGAGATTTTATTTCTATAAAACACCCGGCTGGTTCAAGTATCTGTACCCAAAACTAAACTGGAAAATAGATACTAATAACAAAGATATTTACCTGACTTTTGATGATGGTCCCATGTCTGGTGCCACAGATTATGTTCTCAACCAGTTGGAAAAATATAATGCAAAAGGTACATTTTTCATGGTAGGTGAAAATGTGAAGAAAAATCCTCAGGTTTTTAAAGATGTTGTAAGTGCGGGTCATTCAATTGGAAATCACACATATAATCATCTAAGTGGATGGAAACACGCTCAGAGTGAATATCTGGAAAATGTCTATAAATGCGATAGAATAATGGAAGATACAGCCGGAATTAAGCCAGCATTTTTCAGACCACCTTACGGTAGAATAAACAGAAAGCAGGTAAAATCCATTTATCCAACTCATTCAATAGTGATGTGGTCTATTTTGTCTGGTGATTTCGACAAAAGTCTGAATTTCAATAGCTCACGTGAAGCACTATCAAAATCGGGGAAAGGAGATATTTTAGTTTTTCATGACAGCAATAAATATCTTGATAACGTTAAAAAACTACTGCCACATGTTCTCCAGATTTTATCCGATAGGGGATATAATATGAAAGGATTAAAAGATTGACTATGATAGATTCTCATGCACATATATATCTCGATAAGTTCAAAAATGATATTTCAGAAATATTTGAAAGAGCATCAGAGGCAGGTATTGAGAAAATATTAATGCCAAATATTGATCATACCAGTATCGATGATATGCTAGAGGTGGAATCGAAATTCCCTAAAACTGCAAAAAGTATGATAGGATTGCATCCTTGTTCTGTTGATAATGATTTTGAAAAAGAATTATATCTGGTTGAGGATTGGGTTAATAAGCATCCTTTTATTGCAATAGGGGAGATAGGTACCGATCTGTATTGGGAAAAAAAATACTTTGAGCATCAGAAAGAAGCATTTAATATTCAATGCGAACTGGCAATAAAACATGATTTACCAATTGTCATTCATTGCAGGGATTCTATTGATGAAACAATCGAACTGGTCAGGCCTTTGGCAGAAAAAGGATTGAAAGGGGTATTTCATTGTTTTACAGGTACTGAAAATCAAGCTGAATCGATAGTTGAATTAGGGTTTAAACTTGGTATTGGAGGTGTTCTCACATTCAAAAATTCAGATTTACGAAATTCAATTAAAAAAATCGACCCGAAAAATTTCCTGTTGGAAACCGACAGCCCATATTTAGCACCTGTACCTAATAGAGGTAAAAGAAATGAGCCTTCATTTGTAAGATTTGTTGCAGAAGAACTTGCAGTGGTATTAAATTTAGAACAGGAAGATCTCGAAAAGGTGACAGAAAACAACACAAAAACCCTATTTAACCTCCAATGAATTACAAAATTGTAAACATAAGGACTACTGCTGATAGTGATCCTGAGGTTTCGATACTCATCATTTATACTGGTGGAACAATCGGTATGATCAAAAATGATGAGGGAGTGTTATCTCCATTTAATTTTGGAAAAGTTATTGAAAGAATACCTGAATTAGGAATGCTGGAATTGAAATTAACAGTTATTTCTTTTCCTGAACCGCTGGATTCATCCAATATAAATTATAAAGACTGGCAGGATTTAGCTTATATTATCTATGAAAACTACGATCAGTATGATGGTTTTGTGGTACTTCATGGTACTGATACAATGGCTTATTCAGCTTCAGCTCTCAGCTATATGTTACAAGGCCTGAATAAACCGATAATCTTTACCGGGGCACAGATACCTATTGGTTACATTCGTTCAGATGCAAGAGAAAACCTAATCACTGCATTAGAAATAGCCAGTGAAAGACAAAATGGTCACCCGGTTATTAATGAAGTGTGCATCTATTTTAATTTTTTGCTTCTTCGGGGGAATAGAAGTCAGAAAGTGAGAAGCAGTACTTTCGCTGCATTTGAATCACAGAATTACCCACTTTTAGCGGAATCGGGAATTTTTATTGAGTATAATCACCAGAATTTACTTCCGTTTAAAGAAACGGAGCTTACCATCAAAAATAAATTTGAACCGAATGTCATTATTTTAAAAATTTTTCCAAGTATTCCCAAATCAGTCATTGAGAGTGTGTTTAATATTGAGGGGTTGCGAGGTGTAGTCTTAGAATCTTATGGTTCTGGAAATACTATGGAGCATAAGTGGTTTCATAAAGAACTGAAGAAGGCAGTAGATAATGATATTATTATTTTAAATGTGAGTCAATGCAGTGGAGGTGAGGTAATTCAGGGAAGATATGAGACTAGCAAGAAATTGAATGAAATAGGAGTGATAAGTGGTGGAGACCTGACAACGGAAGCAGCAGTAACAAAACTTATGTTTTTACTGGGCAATGAAACGGATATAGATAAAGTGAAAGAAAGGTTATCTAAGCCTATTGCAGGTGAAATGGATTTGATATCAATGGATAATTAAAGTATTTACTTGCATAAACTCATTTTTATTAATTTATTTGTTGCCTTGAATATATTGAGAAGGGAAACCCAATACATGGAGAGGTGGCCGAGTGGTTGAAGGCGCACGCCTGGAAAGTGTGTATACCCTAACCGGGTATCGAGGGTTCGAATCCCTCTCTCTCCGCTTTTTAGTGAATTTTTAATAAATTACGATTCAAATTATAAAACAAACAAACCGAGAACTACCGAACTGATTATGAAAAAGTTAATTTCTCTTTTAATGTTAGCTGGTTTTATTGCTTTTGCTAACGTTAACGTTTACGCGCAAGATGGTACAGATGCTACCGAACAAGCTGAAGATTCAGTAATGACAGATGACATGGACTCAGCAGCAGTTGAAGAAGAACCAGAACCAGCCGTTTCTGAAACTGTCATGGATGATGTTATTGAAGCTGAAGCTGAAGCAAGCTTTCACCAGATTGTAAAAGAACAATTCATCGATGGAGGTCCTACTTTCATGGGGATTGTATTGTTGTGTTTGATCCTTGGTCTTGCAGTAGCAATCGAAAGAATTATTCACCTAAACCTTGCAACAACTAATGTTAAAAAGCTTTTGGCGAAGGTCGAAGATGCTCTTAATTCAGGTGGAGTTGAAGCTGCAAAAGAAGTATGTAAAAATACAAGAGGTCCAGTTGCTTCCATATTTGTCCAGGGTCTTATGAGAATGTCTGAGGGGATTGAAATGGTTGAAAAATCAATTATCGCCTACGGCTCCGTCGAGATGGGTAAACTTGAAAGAGGAATGGTATGGATATCATTATTTATATCACTTGCTCCAATGCTTGGATTTATGGGAACAGTAATTGGTATGATTGGAGCCTTCGATGCAATTGCAGAGGCTGGCGATGTATCTCCTTCTCTTGTTGCTGGTGGTATTAAAGTTGCACTTTTAACAACTGTAGGAGGTTTGATAGTTGCTGTAATACTTCAGTTATTTTACAACTACCTTGTTTCAAAGATTGATTCTTTGGTGAACAGCATGGAAGATGCTTCTATCTCACTTGTTGATATGCTTGTAAAGCATAACTTAACTAAATAATTTACCGATTATGAGCTTAATAGACGTAGGTTTATATGTAAGTTACCTCCTTGTAGGATTATGTACTCTTATAGCAGTTGTAATGCCTTTAATTCAGTCTTTTGATGATCCCAAATCATTAACTAAGTCTGCAATTGGCGTTGTCACTATAGTTGTAATCTTTGGAGTTGGATATGCATTATCGGATGCTAATGCACCCGGGACTACTGCAGCAACAAGTAAATTTGTTGGTGCAGGATTAATTTCAACATATATTTTCTTTGGTGGTGCAATTTTGGGCATCATCTACACTGAGATTTCAAAAATTATTAAATAATTATGGCAAGAGGTAGTAGAAAACCACCAGAAGTAAGTTCAGGGTCAATGGCTGACATTGCATTCCTGTTATTGATTTTCTTTCTGGTGACAACGACGATAGCAAATGATAAAGGTATTGCTATGCTTTTACCTCCGCCACCGGATCCTAATCAGGAAGATGTTGAGATTAACATTCAGGAGAGAAATATCTTCAAAATATTAGCTAATTCTCAGGATAGGTTACTCGTTGAAAATGAGCCTTATCTGGAGAGCATGACGGTATTAAAAGAGGATGTAAAGAAATTTATCCTAAATTTTGGAAATCCAACACCTGAAGGTGTAGAAGTGTACAACAGTTTACCTTCCTCTCTTAAAACATTTGTTAATCAAAATGGAAGAGATGAACTGTCATCAGATGATCCTACTTCCGGTAAAGCTATCATTTCTTTCAAAGCAAATAGAGGTACTTCTTACGATCTGTATATTCAGGTATTAGATGCTGTAAATGCTGCTTATAATGAAATATATGCCGAAAGAGTAGGTATAACCGTAGATGAATGGCTCACTCTTGACAGGGATGATCCCATTCAGCAGGATATGTATGATAGAGCTCGACAGGGTATCCCAAGGGCTATTTCAATTGCTGAACCTGATAAATAATTAATTATGTCAAAATTTAAAAAGAGTTCGGGAACTACTCAGGATATACCAACTGCTGCTTTACCTGATATTATTTTTATGCTGCTTTTCTTTTTTATGGTTACAACAGTAATGAGAGAAACAGACATCATGGTCAAGCAAAAGCTGCCGAAAGCTACGCAGTTAACTAAGATAGAAAGGAAATCTCTTGTTAGTTATATCTATATTGGAGAGCCTAAAAATGTATCTCTTTATGGTGAAGAGCCTAAAATACAAGTAAATGACGTTTTTGTGATTGAAGATGATATTATCCAGTTTGTGAATACAGAAAAGGATAAGCTATCTGAGGTCGAGAGAGATCAGATCACGATGTCGATGAAGGTTGATACCGAAGTGAAAATGGGTATTATTTCAGATGTTCAACAAGAACTCAGAAAAGCGAATGCCAGAAAGGTTTTATATAGCTCTGTTCAACGTGTAGATACAGATTAAATAAAATACATAAAAAAAGAGGCTGTCTCAAAAGGGCAGTCTTTTTTTTTTACGAAAGAAGGCTGAAGGAAGTAAATCTTTCAGCCTTTTTTGTGAC
>CAYTFO010000189.1:0-7728 GCA_964437135.1 uncultured Roseivirgaceae bacterium
TTAAATGTATCGATTGCTGAAGCTAATGATATAATTCAGGTAAGAAGTCAGTTTCATAAAGCAATACTTAATCCTGAATCAATTGAGAGCTTTTACAATCAGATGGCAGGTTTTCAAACCAGTGATCCGGTTTTACTGGCATATAAAGCAACTTCAGAAGCTTTTATGGCTCAGGAAGTTTGGAATCCAATATTGAAAATTCAATATTTAAATAATTTTCATAAGCTAATGAATCAAGCAGTTTCGATTTCTCCGGAAAACCTTGAAATTAGATTTTTAAGACTGGCCGTTGAATACCACATACCAAAGCTTTTTCAGGGAAATAGTCATATGGATGAAGATTTAACAAAAATTTTCAGCAATACTGAAATGATTAAATCGCTCAATTTTGATAAACAATTCTCTAGATATATTTTAAATTTTATTACCGATTCCAAACTTTGCACAAAAGATCAATTGAATATACTAAGAGAGCTAATTCTATAATTTTTTTGTGATTTCATATTTAAAATTATATTTGTCAAATATGAAGAAATTACTTTCTTTCTTAAGTCTATTTTTTTTCTCTCTTGTAACTATTGCACAGGAAGTTGAAGAATATGAAACGGTCAACAGACAGGGCTGGTCAGACGATACCAAATTCGTATTGATGATCGTTTTCGCAGTTCTATGTGTGATCCTTGCGATTAGGACTTTTAGAAATAAACCTGAAGCGTAAAAAAAATCAATCAACTGTAATCTTTTGACTTTTTTTTGTACTTACAATTAAAAAAGTCATGAAAAAAATACTATCTACTTATTCTCTTTTCTTTTGTTTTGGTTTAGCTATCGGATCTTTAATAGCCAAGTCGATTTCAATCCATGGTCATTTAACATATTTTGATATAACTCTGATTGTAATGTCAGTTATTTCAATGATTACATTTTTAACTGTCCAGAAAGGACTTCTAAAAACCTCGAGTTAGTCCTCAATTCTGAGATCATCATCAAGTTCATTGTAATCACTTGACTTTCTAACGAATCCATGTGAAAGAAGTAGATTCTTACATTTATCAATGGCACTAACGATGCCATTTCCGATATTATTAGACTTTATACCAGTGACTACTTCTTTCACTACTTCGTCCCAGTCAGATTGAGATACTTTTTCATTTATTCCTTTGTCACCCAACACCAATACCTGATGTTCCAGCATACTTACATAGATCAGTACTCCTACCCTTTCTTCTGTGTCAAAAACACCTTCTCTTAGAAAAGCATCTCTGGCTCTGGTTAGGGAACGTTCATACATTATTGAGGATGGGATAATTAATCTTTTTAAAGATGGAATTAACAATGGAAGTACATATCCCAGGATCATTGCAAATAAACCGAAAATTGAAACCTCGAAGGGAGTTAGTCTTAACGGAAGTACCCATAAATAACTCAACGCAGCCATTGAAACAAGTACAATTACACCCATGATTGTAGCGAGATACCAGGATGCTTCTGTATAATCATCGC
Source organism: uncultured Roseivirgaceae bacterium (assembly GCA_964437135.1). Taxonomy (GTDB): domain Bacteria; phylum Bacteroidota; class Bacteroidia; order Cytophagales; family Cyclobacteriaceae; genus CAYTFO01. The sequence goes on from CAYTFO010000189.1 coordinate 1,504, forward strand.
TGGATTGAGTAAAATAAGGAACGATTTCTCCACATGACTCCTTCTCAAGTTCCTGTACAGCCTCTTTTACTGCTTTTTTTTCGACATCTGTAAATATATACTTACCCATATTTATACAAATTACCAGCTTCCTGATGCTCCTCCTCCTCCGAAGCCTCCTCCACCACCGGAGAAGCCTCCAAATCCGCCGCCACCTGAAAATCCACCACTTCTTCCTCCTCCATAATAACCTCCGTAATAGCCACCGCCACCACCACCTCTTCCTGAAGGTATACTACTAAAGGCTGTGATTATAATTGAAAAAATAAGTGAAATAAAAAATCCAGCTATTAAGTATCCAATTATAAATGTAGTAACAAACCCGATTATAGCCGTTTTTGACTTTCCAACTTTTTTACCTAATATGATTTTAAGAATTGTAATCCAGATGAAACCAACAATCAAAAATGTAAAAGCATTTGAAGATCCATCTGAGTTGAAAGAAACCTGCTTCTCTTTCTTTAACGCTGGTGGAAGTTCTTCTCCTGATACTGTGGCAATAATTGCATCTACTCCATCATTGATACCATCAAAAAAATGTCCTGACCTAAATTCTGGGATTACAATATTGGAAATAATTCTTTTGGATAATGCATCGGTCAATGCTCCTTCAAGACCATAGCCAACTTCAATTCTAAGCTTTCGGTCGTTTTTTGCAATAATAAATATGACACCATCATCCACTTTTTCCCTCCCTATCTGCCATTCATCTGCTACCCTAATACTAAATTGTTCAATTGTCTCCTCCCCTGTAGTGGGTATCATTAATACTACAACCTGACTTCCCTTGGACTCTTCGAAAGTACTTAGTTTATTTTCGAGCCTGTCAATTTCATTTCCGGTAAAGGTTCCTGTAAGATCAGTGACACGAGTTTCCAGTTCAGGGATTTTTATATCCTGAGCTATTAAACTGTTTAGGAACAAAATCGTAATAAAAAGGAAGAAATAAGAAATACGTTTCTTCATTACTTAAGTAAAAAGTATTGATGTAGTTTTAAGCCAATTTAAACCAAGTGTGTTTAAATCTGAAACTTACTCAGAGATTTTAAGGATATTATTATGAAAAGGTGGATTATCATAGTCTTTGTACTGATTTTAGGGTATATCATTTATTCGACATTTGTTGGTAAATACAACCAAATGGTTACCAAAGAGGAGAATGTTAACACTCAGTGGTCAAATGTCGAAACTCAATATCAACGTAGATATGATCTTATTCCAAACCTTGTAGAAACAGTAAAGGGATTTGCTGAACAGGAAAGGGAAGTATTGGTCGGAGTAACAGAAGCTCGCGCTAAAGCCTCCAGTATGAATATAGATCCATCCAATCTAAATCAATCTACTCTGGATCAGTTTAATCAGGCTCAGGGTCAACTAAATAGTGCACTTTCCCGATTGCTGGTAACTGTAGAAAGATACCCTGATCTGAAATCAAACCAGAACTTTCTGGAATTACAAGCGCAGCTGGAAGGCACTGAAAACAGAATTACTGTAGCCAGGCAGCGATTCAATGAAGCTGCACAGGATTACAATACTTTTATCAGAGTGTTTCCAAATAATATGCTCTCTGGTATGTATGGTTTTGAAAGGAAACCTCTGTTCCAGGCTGATGAAAATGCTTCAAATGCTCCGAAAGTAGAGTTTTAATCTAAAAAGAAGTTGAATTTACTTTTTACTACACATCAACTTCTGCTTGCAGGTTCGACACTATCTATTTCATATTTGACCAAAGGTCTTGCGGAAAGGGGGCATAACATCTATATGGGTTGTGAATCCAATTCACAGATTGCCAGTTTACTAAAAGAGTCCAATGTGAAAGTTATACCGCTGGTCTTTAAGTCAAAATTCGACTTGAAAAATGCCAGTATGATCAGGGATATTACCAAAAAATACAAAATAGACCTGATCAATGCACAATCAAGTAAAGATCGTTATTCTACTATTCTTGCCAAGAAAATATATGGTGCAGATAGTAAGTTGGTCTTTACCCGAAGACAGGTTTCGAAAAGTGTAGGTGGACCTCAAAGCTGGTTGTATAATTGGGGAGCGGATGCTTTTGTTGCTGTCAGTGAAAGCATAAAAGAGACATTGATAAAAGATGGTATTAACCCAAAAAAAATAGCTGTCATTCAAAATGGTACCCCACATTCAAAATATGATTCCCTTGATCCTTCAAAAACCGAAATAATAAAGCAAGATCTCAAAATTAAGGATGATGAATTTGTAATTGGGTGTGTATCAAGGCTTAAAAATCAGGTGCAGATACTACGGGCAGCTGAACATTTAGATTTTCCAGTAAGAATTATTTTCATAGGAATAGAAAAGTTACCCTACTATGATATTGATAAACTTAAACAGAAGGGGCATAAAATAAACTTCGTGGGCAAAATACCTTCCAATGAGATTTTGGATTACTACAAGTTATTTGATGTTAAAATATTAGCCTCAACTATGGAAGGTCTTTCTCAATCACTTTTAGAAGCGATGTATCTCAAAGTCCCTGTGATTGCCACTGCTGCTGCCGGAAATCTAAATCTTATCTCTAACAATCAAAATGGATTGCTGTTTGAAGACAATGATATTGAACAACTAGCTGAAAATATTATAAGAATTAAAGAAGATAATGACCTTAGGTTCAAACTGATCGCAAATGGATACAAGACAGCTTCAATAGATTTCTCTATCGAAAATACCATAGATGGATATGAACAGTTATTTTATGATCTAATCCATAAAAAAACCGTTCAATAGTACATCGAACGGCTTTTATTTTCCCACTTAATTTATTACTATCTAACTGAATTCCAACCCATTATGCCACCTTTCAGGTTGTAAACATTTTCAAAACCTGATTTTGACATGATATTGCATGCACTTCTACTTCTATTTCCGCTTCTACAATAAACCACATATTTTTTTGATTTATCGAGTTTTGAAATTCTACTCTTAAAAGATGAATCAAATAAATTGTAATGCTTAAAACCCTTGATTGTACCCTCTCCAAATTCATTTTTTGAACGCACATCAATAATCTCAAACTTATCTTTATTCTTCATCCACTCTTTTAGTTCTGATGCAGAAATACTATTATATTTTGTTTTAAATAATGATGAAAGAAATCCCATTGTTTCTGTATATTAATTTATGTTTAAAGATCAGTTAATGCTTCTTCGAATTTTGTTAGTTTGATATCCGTATTTTTGATATCATTGAAACCTCCTCTAACATTTACAATGTTTTCATACCCAGCTTTTTTGAGTATTGAGGAAGCGATTACAGATCTGTAACCTCCAGCACAATGCAAAAAGTATTTCGTTCCCTTATTCAAATCATCTAAATGCTGATTGATGAAATCCAAAGGATAGTTTTGAGCAGATACAATATGCTGTGATTCAAATTCGCTAATCTTTCGAACATCCAATATTTTTGAATTTTCCTCTTCCACATGATCAACTAAAAGATAAGCTGGAATCTCTTCTAATTTTTCAACACTCTTGCCTGCTTTTTTCCAGCTTTCAAAACCACCCTCTAAATATCCAACAGGATTATCATATCCTACTCTGGACATTCGGACTACAACTTCTTCTTCCCTTCCAGGTTCTGCAACTATAGCAATTGGTGCATTTAAGTCTTCAATGAGTGCTCCTAACCATGGCGCGAAATTGTCGTCAATGCCAATAAATACAGAATTCTTAATAAAACCTTTTGGAAATTCAGAATTCTTGCGTGTATCCAGTATCAAAGCTCCATCTTTCACTACATTTTCAAACTCCTCAACAGTCAATGCTTTTAAACCTGAGTCTTTAATCTCATCCAGAGCATCATACCCCGTTTTATTCATTACTGCATTCTTAGGAAAATACTGTGGAGGTGCTACTAATCCATCAGTAACTGCTTTTATAAATTCATCCTTTGATAAAGATGGGTTTAACGCATAATTGAATAATTTTTGATTACCTAGTGTATCTGTAGTTTCAGAACTCATCTTTTTACCACAGGCAGAACCAGCTCCATGTCCAGGATAAACGATTACTTCATTTTCTAATGGAAGAATTTTATTTTTTAATGATTCATACAGGTGACCAGCTAAATCTTCTCTGGTTAAATCAGTTTTTACTGCTAAATCGGGTCTTCCAACATCTCCGATAAACAGCGTATCCCCAGTGAAAATACTGTGATTTTTTCCATTTTCATCTATAAGTAAGAATGTGCTTGACTCCATGGTATGACCAGGAGTGTGCAACACCTTAATTTTTACATCTCCAAGTTTAAACTCCTCATCATCAGTCGCAATATGAGCCGTAAACTCTGGCTGTGCTGTAGGACCAAAAATTATAGTTGCTCCTGTTTTTCTTGCTAATTCCAGGTGGCCGGAAACGAAGTCTGCATGAAAATGAGTTTCAAAAATATATTTGATTTTTGAGTTATTCTTTTCTGCGAGTTCTATGTAGGGTTCAGCATCTCTAAGGGGATCTATAATTGCTACTTCTCCGTTCGATTCAATGTAATAAGCAGCTTCAGCTAAACATCCTGTATATAATTGTTCTACTTTCATATTTCAAAACATTTCTTTCTGTAAAGAACGAGGAAAGCAGAATTAAAGCTGGTAACAATTGTTACAAACCTGACTGATAAATGTAAGGATTAAATAGGGATGTGTTTACAGTTTTCAATACATGAAATAACACTTATCACTTCTTTAATCTTCAGGTGATAATAGATGTTTTTTCCGTCTCTTCTGCTTCCAAGGATACCCTTCAGTTTCATATTTTGCAAATGATGTGATGTAAGAGATTGTTCTGAGCCAAGTGAATCACAAATCTCGTTTACTGATTTCTCATCATATTTACTTAGTATATCGACGATACCGATTCTTAATGGGTGAGCTATCGTTTTTAGTATATAAGCAACTTTTTCAAGTTTCTCGTTTTCTAATGAGACGTTCATAGCACAAATATACTTGAATATATGAATATAGTTTCATGTTTCATATTTGACAAAAATCAAGTGATTTCAGTGATTTGATCATGAATAAATGATTTTTTATGTAGATTGAATAAAAGATTTTTTATGAAACATTTATTTTTTCCAATAGCATTTTTTCTTCTATTCTTTTCATGTGATTTAAATTCCAATAATCAAAATGAAAATCCTGATAAGGATAAATTAGTCGACGAAGATGAAACTATAGAAAATGCATTTGATAGTATTTTAGCTAAAGAACTAGGTGCCGATGAATACGGTATGAAGGTTTATGTAATGGCTTTCTTGAAATCTGGACCTAATCGAAGCCATGATTCAGCTACAGCAGCTAATATCCAACGTGCTCACCTGGATAATATAACCCGAATGGCTGAGGAAGGAAAACTCGTGTTTGCTGGTCCATTTATGGATGATTTTGAAGTTCGGGGAATCTATATTTTTGATGTTGAAACTATTGAAGAGGCCAGAGAACTAACTGCAACTGACCCAGCAGTAAAAAGTGGAAGACTTGAAATGGAACTGCACCCGTTTTATGGTTCAGCTGCATTAAAAATGGTAAATGAACTTGGAAAAAAAGTAGCCAAAAAGCCAATTTAATGTCATTTAATGCTTTCTTTCTTTGCTTTATGCTTTGATAGCAGCTTATTAGTGGTATCCTGTAATTTGTTTTTAAAATAGCCTGACCATCCAATCAAAAAACCAGTGACTCCAAAGGCTTGTCTTGACCATCTGTATAGGTCAAAATGGTCTCTATGTTCAGCTATTAAACCATCCTTTAAAAGGAATTCAGCATGAATCTTATTGTGGATATTTCTTCCTGTCTTTGAAAATACGTACCACGCTTCCCAATTTGCACTTCCGTTATTTTCTGAATATTCAATGTCTCCAAAGCTAATTTTAAAATCAGTTCCTTTCTGACTTTCACAAAGCATTGTCCACATATGACAGATATCTTTCCCCTTTAATTTTCCAAAAGCAGGATCCTCAAAACTTGCATTTGGATGATAACATTCACACATACCTTTAGCGTCGAGTTTTGTGAATGATTCATAGAATTTTTCAATAATGTTCACTGTAGATATTAATTTACAGGTAAAGTAATCTCAAAAGAACTTCCGGAATTCTTTTCACTGGTTATTGAGATTTCACCTTCATTCATTTTTAATAACTGAAGACTGACAGACATACCTAATCCGGTACCCA
>CAYTFO010000190.1:0-5791 GCA_964437135.1 uncultured Roseivirgaceae bacterium
AGGCCGGTGTAGCGATAGTTACTGTTGAAGATATGATAATGCTATTGTCTGGCATACCATTAGATAAAATGTCTGTTTCCATGACAATGAATGGTGCCGTAATCCCTGTAATGGCATTTTATATTGTTGCAGCTGAAGAGCAGGGCGTTAGTACTGAAGCTTTATCAGGCACTATTCAAAATGATATTTTAAAGGAGTTTATGGTAAGAAATACTTACATCTACCCTCCCCTTCCTTCCATGCACATTATAGGTGATATTTTTGAATATACTTCCCGCAAAATGCCCAGATTTAATTCAATCAGCATAAGTGGATACCATATGCATGAAGCTGGTGCAACTGCCGAAATTGAATTGGCATTTACTCTCGCGGATGGTAAAGAATATATCAAAACCGGAATTGAAGCAGGAATAGATATAGACTCTTTTGCTCCAAGACTATCTTTTTTCTGGGGTATAGGCATGGATTTTTTCACTGAAATAGCCAAAATGAGGGCTGCAAGAGTACTTTGGTCTAAGATTGTGAAAGAATTTAATCCAAAAAACCCTAAATCAATGGCTTTGAGAACTCATAGTCAAACCTCCGGTTACAGTCTCACAGCTCAGGATCCCTACAATAATGTAATTAGAACTTGCATTGAAGCTATGGCCGCTGCTTTTGGCCATACTCAGTCTTTACATACAAATGCGTTAGATGAAGCCATCGCGCTTCCGACTGATTATTCTGCAGCAATTGCGAGAAACACTCAGCTGTTTTTACAAAATAATACGCAAATAAACCGGGTAATTGACCCCTGGGCAGGATCAAGAATTGTTGAAGAAAAAACTGAAGAGCTAATTGAAAATGCATGGAAATTGTACAATGAGGTTGAAGAAATGGGAGGCATGGCAAAAGCTATTGAGGAAGGTTACCCAAAAATGAAAATTGAAGAAGCTGCTGCTCGTAAACAGGCTAAAATAGATAGTAGAAAAGAAACCATAGTAGGTGTAAATAAATATTTACCTCATGAAACTACCGAAATAGAGTTGCTAGAGGTCGACAATCAAAAAGTACGACAAAGTCAAATAAAGAGATTAAATGAGGTAAAAGAATCACGAGATTCAGAAAAAGTTGAAAAGGCACTCAATGCACTAACAGAATGTGCAAAAACAAAAAAAGGCAATTTACTTGAGTTAGCTGTGGAAGCAGCTCGTCATCGAGCTACATTGGGTGAAATATCAGATGCTATGGAAAAAGAATTCGGTAGATATACAGCAACACCAAAATCAATTACAGGAATTTATGCGAGTGAAATAAAATCTGATGCTGATTTTAAGAAAGCTCAGGATTTAGCTGATCATTTTGAAGAACTTGAGGGGAGAAGGCCAAGAATAATGATTGCAAAAATGGGTCAGGATGGACATGACAGAGGTGCAAAAGTAATAGCTACAAGTTTTGCTGACCTTGGATTTGATGTAGATATAGGGCCACTATTCCAAACTCCTGCAGAAGTGGCGATGCAGGCTGCAGAAAATGATGTTCATATTGTGGGTGCATCGTCACTGGCAGCAGGTCATAAAACATTAGTTCCAGAATTAATTGATGAGTTGAAAAAAATCGGAAGAGATGATATCATGGTTGTAGCAGGTGGCATTATCCCTGAAAATGATCACCCATTCCTTTTTGAAAGAGGTGTTAAAGCAATTTTTGGACCCGGAACTGTTATAGCAAAGGCCGCCATTGAAATTTTAAACAATTTAATTACGGAATAGCAACTCAATTTCATAAATTTAACGAAGTGTCAAAACCACTGAATTTATGAAAACATTAACCGCAAGCCTGTTTACTTTATACTTACTTTTTTTTTCAAGCTTCATTGGCTATTCTCAAAACTGGGAAAAGAAGTTTGAGAAGATCGATGAAGCTTATGAAGTTGGTGACTATAAAAAAGCTGCCAAAGAAATTGCGAAGCTGAAGAAAAAAGCCCTTAAGAAACTAGGTGAGAAGAGCGGCATAATGGCCAATATCCTGATAAGGGAATCCAAAAATAATATAGGCTACGGAGTTCTAACTGAAGTCTATGAGCCTCTTGAAAAAGCAATAGAAGTAAATAAAGAGGTCAACTTTGATTACAAAACAGAATTAGGATATATCTACAAAGAAGCATGTGAAATAATGCTTCAATATGGTGATTTCAATTCTGCAAATTCCTATTTGGCTGAAGCAAAATCAGCATTTGAAGCTGCAGGAGTGATGGAAGAAGTAGGGGGTGACCTAGATGTGATGGAGGCTAAAATCATGCTGGGTAAAGGCTTTTACAGAAAAGCAATTCAATTAGTTGAAGATCAGGCTCCTAATTTCCGTACAAGATTTTTAAGTGCTTCCCCTAAAATTGCAGATATCTACAAAAGAGATTATGCAGAACTATTGATCATCAAAGCAAATGCTCTCAGAAAAATGGGAGACTATATTAGATCAGATTCAGCATTTAGATACAATGAAAACTGGATTGATGAAAATCTAAAGAAAACTGATATTCTGTATGCTCAAAATGCTCTCTATAATACGCTTTTACTGAAAGAGAATGGATTGGCTCTTGATGCTCAGGCAAAAATGTTTGAAGATGCATATGTTCAGGGTACCCGAAAGTATCTGCCTTCTCAAAGAACAGTCATGATAATAAATGAAAATCTCATGACTGCATATTATGCAAATAATGACAAAGGAAGATTGGAAAGACTTAGTTCTGAATTTAAAACGGCCCTTAGAGACTTTCCTAAAAACAGTATTCATCAGGTTGCTGAGGATTTAATCGAAATATATTTTAGTTATTCGGATCAGGATTTGGGAAAACTGGAAAACAGGATTAATGCCATGCTTTCAAATCCCATAATGCCAGAAAAGCATAATGTAAGAATCGAACTTATTGAATTTGCGAATTCTGTTGGTCTTTTAATGGGAAAACACAAAAACACAGAAAACTATCAAAAAACCATACTTGGAATTAAGGAAGGATTGATGGGAATCGAGTCCCCGGAATACCATTTAACTAAAATAAAGCTTGCAAACTATTATATCGACTATGATGATAAGTTTGATGAAGTTAAAGACATCTATGAAACGAGTTTTAATGAAATTGTAGATCCTCAGATTACAGAGGGCCACCCGATGTATTTGGATATTCTTAATCATTTAGCCAAATATTATGAGGAAACAGACCAATATAAACTAGCTGCCAAAACGCTGGACAGATCCCTTCTTGTCGCCCGTAAAAAATATGATAATAAAGATATTGAATATGGAAAGACCTTAGAAAAAATTGCAAGTCTTCAGATCAATATAGGACAATATGAAAAAGCAGAAGAAAATCTAAAAGAGAGTATTCAAATATTTGAGGATTTAAAGTCAAAAGTTGCTGATGCATATATAGCGGTAGCAATGATTACAGAAGCCCGATTATTTGAAATTAAAGGTGAATTTGACTCCGCTGAAGATAACATTTTTGCATCAGAAAAATTGAAAGAAAAATCCGCAATAACACTAGAATCAACAGGCCTGAATTTTAATGAAAACCTTGCAAGTATTTATTTAAACCTGGGAAGGCTAACAGATGCTGAAAAGATTATTAAGAGTTCGATAAAAACCAAAACGCGCCAATTTGGAAGAGAGAGCAGGCAATTAAATAAAGTGCTTGTTCTGGATGGTCAATTGAAACTGATAAAAGGAGAATATACTGAAGCAGAAAATACAGCAAGACGTATAAATAATATTACAACATCGATATTTGGAACTACTTCAACTAAAACTGTCCCGTCAAAAATTTTATTGGCTGATATCTACACTACAATCGGTGATTTTGATAAAGCAGAAGTTCTTCTTAAAGAAGCAATAACCATTCAGAAATCCCAGTTTGGTGATGATCATATTGATGTTGGAAAGTCTGTTTCGAAACTTGCATTAGTCAAATATTTCAAAAATGACCCGATTTCAGAAGTTAATTCACTTTTTTCAGAAGCTGAATCTATAATTGGAGGTCGACTAGGTTCTCAAAATCCGACATATGCGGAAATCCTGAAAGACATGGCAATCGCAGCTATGGCACAGGGTCAATACAATGCTGCATTTAGTTATTTGGATGACGCGGGTAGAATTTGGGAGAAAAGATTGAGTAAAAGAAATAATATTAACGCTGCAGAAATAGATGTACTTCAGGGAGATATTTTTTACAGACAGAAAGATTATAAAAAGGCTGATAATCAATATGAAAAGGCCAAGAAAAGATTTGAAAAATTCTTTGATGATAAGCATCCCGAATTTGTAAAGGTTCAATCAAAACTCAGCAAAACTTACTACATGCAGGGAAACTGGAAAAAATCCCAGGATCAAATGGAAGAGGTTCTTGCTAAATATGAAGATTTTATTGTCAATTATTTTCCTGCATTAAGTGAACGTGAGAAAGCGAAGTTCTGGAACACAATAAAAACAGATTATGAGTTTTACAACACATTGATCGTGAGTAGAAACAGAAACGAAAAATATATTGGTGAACTTTTCAATAATGCTCTTCTTACAAAAGCATTACTATTAAACAGTTCCATTAAGATTCGGGAAAGAATAATGAATAGTACCGATGAAGAATTAAAAAGCACTTATGAAGATTGGTTGAGTAAAAAAGAATTGCTTACTTCCGTATTGTCAATGTCAACCGAACAACTTGCTGAGACTGGCATAGACCCTAACCAGCTTTCAAATGAAGTGGAGCTACTGGAAAAAGATCTTAGTTTAAAATCAGAACTATTCAGTTTAGGGAACGACAACAAACAGATTACGTGGGAAAATGTCAAAGCATCGCTCAAAGAAAATGAAGTTGCTATTGAAATGGTTCGCTTCCGTGTTTTTGATCATACATTTTCAGACTCAGTCATGTATGCGCTGCTTTATATAACCGGAGATAAAAAATCACAACCAAGTATGATCCTGATGCAAAATGGAAGTGACATGGAAAACCGATACCTCAAGTATTATCGAAATAGTATCAAGTTTAAAATTAAAGATCGTTTTTCCTATGAAGCTTACTGGCAACCAATTATTGCTGAATTAGGAACAGTTTCAACTATGTTTATTTCTCCTGATGGAGTATACAATCAAATCAATCTGGAAGCAATTCCTACAGAAGATGGAAGATATGTACTCGACAATTCCAATATAGTGTTGGTCTCCAATACGAAAGATTTATTCCTGAACAGGATTAAAACTAGATTGGTTACAGAACAGCAAAATGCAATGATGGTTGGAAATCCTACATTTTATGTGGACACAAGCCCAGGTCAGCCTGTGCCTGAATCGGGTCTGACTCGTGAGAGTGCAGCAGTTATTACAGACCTGCCTGGTACCAAGAAAGAACTGGATGAATTAGATACTTATCTTGAAAACAAAGGTTGGGAAATTGAGAAATTCACCGATTTAGCTGCAAACGAGCAAACTATAAAAAAAGCTCAAAACCCAAGAATTTTTCATGTTGCAACTCATGGGTTCTTTCAATCCAAAAAGCTGGAAGCCTCTGCACTAGATGCCGAATTAAATGTTAATTACCTATATGAAAATCCTCTCCTTAAATCCGGATTACTCTTGTCAGGTGCAGGTGATATCTTAAATGAAACACAATACAACTACAATATCGATAATGGTATTCTTACAGCATATGAGGCAATGAATCTAAATCTGGATCAAACTGATTTGGTAGTACTATCAGCATGTGAGACCGGATTGGGAGAAATTGAAGCAGGAGAAGGGGTATATGGTCTTCAAAGGG
>CAYTFO010000190.1:5801-7680 GCA_964437135.1 uncultured Roseivirgaceae bacterium
ATGAGTCTATTCAAAGTATCAGATGAAGCCACCCAGGAATTGATGGTTAAGTTTTATAGAAAATGGATAGAAACAGGTAACAAACGAAAAGCTTTTGTTGATGCTAAAAAAGAAATTCGAAATGAATACGGAGATCCTATTTACTGGGGTCCATTTGTCATGATTGGCCTTGACTAATTATTCATTTATAAATAAGAATCCCCTTTCACTTACAGAAAGGGGATTTTTTTCTTAATTTTAATAATTAATCTGCGTAATTTAAACCCATTAATCACTGGCATAACCAAGTCAAAATGAAATTTATTTTTAGATTTTTTGCAATCGCATGTATTGTTCATTCTGCAGTTGCCCAAAAAACAGTCTCAGGAAAAGTCACAGAACCAGGTAGTGTTTTAGGATTGCCCGGAGTAACTGTACAGTTAAAGGATGGTTCAAACAGTACAATCACCGATTATGATGGCAATTTTTCACTCAATATTCCGGAAGAGTCTGAAGCAATTCTGGTTTTTAGTTTTCAGGGTTACGTAACTCAGGAGATTGAGGTGGGAAATCAAACCCGAATTGATATAGTATTAAATCGCTCTACTGAAGATAAGAAAAGTTCAGGCGATGTAGACGTGGGATATGGAACCCTCACAAAAGAGCAAAACACCAGTAGCAACTCTACAATTGATGCTTCTTCGCTTGGAACTCAGCCTGTCATTGATTTGGAACAGGCCAATCAGGGAAGAGCTGCAGGGGTTTACATAAAAAACAATGGCGGTAAGCTTGGTGAAGGTACAAGTGTAAGAATTCGGGGTGGATCATCTTTATCAGGCAGTAATGAACCTCTCTATGTCGTAGACGGAGTACCACTGACTTCCGGTAACCAATCCGATATTGACCCAAGCTCGATTGAGTCAATCGAAATTTTGAAAGATGCGAGTGCAGCTGCATTATACGGTTCAAGGGCTGCAAATGGAGTAGTTCTGATCAAAACCAAGCAAGGTGAAAGCGGTAAACTAAAAGTTGACTTCGACTATCAAATAGGTGTTAGTACCGTTCCCCGAAGACTGGATATGATGTCAAATCTGGAATACAATGAAATGTTCATCGAATATACCCTTCGACAACCCATTTTTGGAGTACCTGATGAGGATATTACCCGAGAAAACCTACAAAACTGGGCTCAGGAAGCTTATGATCTAAGTTTTCAGTTTCCAGACAGCACATATTTTATAGATCTATCAAATAATACTTCGATAGGAATCCCATTATTGAACAGATTAAATAACAATACTGACTGGCAGGATGAAGCCTTTAGAACAGGGATATCCAATAAAGGAAACCTTGGTCTATCTGGCGGTGGTGATAAGCACAGAATTTATGCCGGACTCTCTTTTCTTGATCAGGATGGATATCTAATCGGAAATGATTTTAGAAGACTGGGAACCAGGGTAAATATCAATAGTAATTTTAGCCCAAAACTTAAAACATCCCTGAATATTGGATATGCTAACACTCGAAATAATCGACTAAATGAGGATTCTGATTCAGGAAACCCAATGCAGGTAGTCTTATTGCCTCCATCAGATGCTCCGGATCCAGATAATGATTATATACTTGAAGTGAGGTCATCAGAATATAATCCTCAAACTGAGGTATATAATTCTGACTACCTGGAAATTGCCAATAGATTGAATGCTAACCTTGTGCTTTCGTATGAAATCAATGATAACCTGGATTTTAACGTGGATGGAGGTGTTGATTTTTCTGATTCAAGAGATGAAAGAAGACAAGGCCCGGTCACTCAGGATGGTCAACCAAACGGACTCTCAAGACTACAAACCTCAACCACTTTCAATTACATAGCAAATGGTTATTTGTCCTATGAAAAAGA
>CAYTFO010000191.1:0-7604 GCA_964437135.1 uncultured Roseivirgaceae bacterium
GCAAGTCCAAATCCGTCTCCATTTAAAGGACCCCGCCTCATTTTTGATGAAAAGCTCTGATGAATCAAAGAATGCCTGGGCTCTTTTATTAAAGAACTAATCCTGATGGGTGCGCCCTGATAAAAAACAAACCGACACATTGCACTAGCTTTTAGATATTAAATACCAGATGTTAGACTTTAGATGCAAGAATTACAATTATATCAGGTTCTATTAAAAAAAGCCTGACAAATAGGAGCTAATATCTATTGTCTAAGGTCTCAAGACTTTTACAAAAAAACTAGGATGAATGTCATGAGAAAAACTTATCATCAGACGTAATTTCCTTCTTGATGATTGATGTTTTGAAATTTTGATCGAGATATTTAAGTATTGCTTCCCCCTGCATCACAACACCTGATTCAACTAGATAAGTAATATCAGAAACTGTCTTATTTACAACCTTGTATGCTGCATAGACTTCTTTTAGCCTTTTTTCTATTTCGTCAGCTAGCTGACTTTTTTCGGGTCTGATTAATGTTAACATACAGGTCAGTGATTTCTTCACTATATAAGACTCTCAATGTTACAAAATAGTTTGAAAATGATAATAGTTTTTTTCGATTTAACATAAAGATGACATTTCTCAAAATAATGAAATTGTTTTCAGACAGAATCGGTTTTACATTTGTATATAAATTAGTTTTAGAAAAAACATTAAATCATGTCAAAAATTAAACTTGGAATTAACGGTTTTGGTAGAATTGGTAGACTCGTTTTCAGAGTTGCAATGGAAAAACCAAACATCGAAGTGGTTGGAATCAATGACCTAATCGATGTAGATTATATCGCGTATATGCTTAAGTATGATTCTACTCATGGTAGATTCAAAGGTGATGTAGAAGTACAAGACGGTAATCTTGTCGTTAATGGTCAAACTATCAGAATCACTGCTGAAACAGATCCTGCTAACCTAAAATGGGGTGAGATCGGAGCTGACTATGTTGCTGAATGTACTGGAATCTTCCTTACAAAAGAAAAAGCACAAGGCCATATCGATGCAGGAGCTAAAAAAGTTATCTTCTCCGCACCTTCAAAAGACGATACACCAATGTTCGTCATGGGTGTAAACCAGGATAAGTATACATCAGATATGAATTTCGTATCCAATGCTTCTTGTACAACTAACTGTCTTGCACCTGTTGCGAAAGTTTTACATGACAATTTCGGTATTGCGGAAGGACTGATGACAACAGTTCACGCAACCACTGCTACTCAAAAAACAGTAGATGGTCCTTCTAAAAAAGACTGGAGAGGTGGACGAGGAGCAGGTCAGAATATCATTCCTTCTTCTACAGGAGCTGCAAAAGCGGTTGGTAAAGTTATTCCTGATCTGAATGGAAAACTTACAGGTATGTCATTTAGAGTACCTACTCCTGATGTTTCGGTAGTTGATTTAACAGTAAGACTTGAAAAAGAAACCACTTATGAAGAAATCTGTGCTGCAATGAAAAATGCTGCTGATGGTCCTTTAAAAGGAATCTTAGGTTACACTGAAGATGCTGTTGTTTCTAACGATTTTCTTGGAGATCCCAGAACTTCAATCTTTGATGCAGGAGCAGGTATCATGCTTTCCCCTACTTTCGTAAAGGTTGTTAGCTGGTACGATAACGAAATGGGATACTCTCACAAAGTAGTTGAACTAATAGAGTATATTCATTCGGTGGGTTAAAATTAGATACCAGGATTTAGATTCTGGACTTTAGATATTAAGTGAAGAACCTCGGGGAAACTCGGGGTTTTTTTAGTATTCAGTTCCCTGATTTCAGTTTTCAGTCACATAAATTGAGCTATAATATTCTGGATTTACTGTTTTTTATCTTGTAACGTTTTTCGAAAAGCTTGATTCATTTTAGATAATTCCAGACATAAACTATATCCTTTATTAAAATCTTTAGAGCTTATAATAGACCTTCTTTTTGCTAAGTAAATACACCCGACTACTTCTATATTTGATCTTAAAGCAATACCCAAAAACCTATTAAATTCCCTATTACTTTGACCAGTAGAACCTTCTGCAATGTTGAGACTGATTGAATCACATGCCTTACGGATCTGACTAGATAAAACATATTCTTCATTCCTGGGAAATTTTGTAGCAATTATTTGAACGTGATCATTTAAATCGAGTGATTTATCCCAGATCTTAAGATTTTCAAAAATAAAAGACATATCAATTTATTTACATACAACGTTATGTAAATGAATTGACTTACTAATACTTTCAATAAACTTTTTTAAAAATGTGTACTGGAAACAAAATGTTTACTAATTATTCTTAGTAAAAACGATCAACCTCTGATACGTAGATACTTTTTACTGACAACAGAATACTGAATCCTGATAACTCAAAAGACTATCTGAATTTAATTTCGCTAAAATGGCACTAGCACCAGTAAACCTATCCTAACCTATATTCGTATAAACCGCCTGCACATCATCATCATCTTCAATCTTGTCAAGCATTTTTTCGATTTCATCAAGTTGCTCGTCAGTAAATTCTACTGGTGTGGTTGGATATCTCTTTAGGGATGATTTCTTAATTTCAATTTGCTTCTCTTCCAAAAGACTTGATAATGCACCAAAGTTTGTATAATCAGCATACGCATAAATCGAACCTTCATTTTCTTCCAGCTCCTCTAAGCCACCATCGATCAACTCTAACTCCAGTTCCTCAAGGTCCATTTCTTCGGTTTTCTCAAACTCAAAAACTGCTTTTCGATTAAACATAAAATCCAATGATCCAGATGGAACAAATCCACCTCCTGCTTTATTGAAATAGGATTTTACATTTGCTACTGTTCGATTCGTGTTATCAGTAGTACATTCTACAATGACTAAAACACCATGAGGGCCCTTACCTTCATAGGTGACCTCCAACATCGCTTCTGCATCTTTACCACTTGCTCTTTTGATTGCATTTTCAATGTTGTCTTTAGGCATATTCTCAGCCTTCGCATTTTGAATAGCAGTACGTAACTTGGCATTCATCTCAGGATCGGAACCTCCTTCTTTTACTGCTACAGTTATCTGTTTGGCCAATTTTGGAAACACTTTGGACATTTTGTCCCATCTCTTTTCCTTAGCTGCTCTACGATACTCAAATGCTCTTCCCATGTTTAGTCTAGAATTTTCCGCAAATATATAAATGTTTTAATGACAGAAAATCATCTTACTTTTTGAAAATTACATTTGCAATAACACCACTTAAAACAAGCATCATACCCACGTAGGTCATCAAATTGAAGGTTTCATCAAAAAGGAAATATCCAAATGCCAGGGCATAAATGATCCCTACATAATTAAGAATGGAGACTTTCGACAATTCGGCTGTTTGATAGGACTTTGTCATAAAATACTGGGCAATCTGAGTGGTCACTCCTACTGCTATTAATACTAACCAATCCCATCCCTGTGGCTGCACCCATATAAACGCAGACCAAACACCAGAAATTGGGAGCATTACGAGCGGGAAATAAAAGATGATGACCAATGAATGTTCCGAATCCTTCAACTTCCTGATGAAATTATAAGCAAGCCCCATGAAAATAGAAGTAGTGATTCCCATAAATAGGTGAATAAGAGATATTCTTGAATCAAATCCCTGTATGATCAAAATCCCAATAAATGCTATCGCAAAAAACACAAACTGCCATGGGCTTACTCTTTCTCTAACAAGAAAAATTCCGATAATAGAAGTAAAGATCGGAGCCAGATACTGTAAGGTGGAAGCTGCTGCTAACGGAATTTGCTGAAGTAATGAAAAATAGATGATGAGAGCTATAGCGCCTGAAATACCACGGGCAAATAATATAGGTTTGTTATTTCCCCATACATTGACCTTCTTGGGAATCAACACTACTAAACTCAAAAACATAGAAATTATCGATCGAAAAAGGATAATTTCAATGGCCGGTATATGAGGAATAAGCTTTATACCGACCTTCATAACTGTAAAAGTGAAAGTAGCCAAAAGCATATATGTTACTCCAGCTGATAATTTCATGCTGCAAAAGTGTAATTTTTATTCACAACAGTATCGACATTCTTTAGTTTTGAATTAGATGTTAAAGTATTTTATAATCATAATTTCACTCTTCCAGATAAAAATCGTTGCAGGCCAGCAAAAATCTATCATAATTGAAGACTCTGAAGGAAATCCAATTGAAGATGTCTGGATTTTAATACTTCCGGATAGTGCTAGTTATTTTACAGATTCTGACGGAATAGCAACCGTAAATGAGGCAGAGTACCTTCAGCTTTATAAACTTGGATACTTCACTAAAAGAATCGAATTCAACTCAATAAAAGAGAATAACATAATTAAATTGGAAATTGATGATATCATACTCAATGAAGTAATTGTTGGTTCTAACCTGAATAAACGAAAACTCAAGAAAAACCCTGGAAACATTGACTATTTAAGCAAATTATCCATTCAACAGTCTAATCCAACAATTATAACCGACAGACTGAATCAGATTCCGGGTATTTTCATGCAATCTGGAGCACTTAACACTAATCGAATTACTATCAGGGGAATTGGCTCAAGATCACCATTTTCTACAAACAAAATAAGAGCTTATTACAAGGACATCCCCCTGACTAACGGAACAGGCGAAACAACCATTGAAGACATTGATCTCGAAGCTATTGGATCCATGGAAGTAATAAAGGGACCTAATTCATCTAAGTATGGCTCAGGTTTGGGCGGAGTAATATTGATAAAACCCTACAACGGTAACAATCTATCTAACTCCATAAGTCTTAATACTACTTTAGGTTCTTTTGGCCAGATAAAAAATGGTATCAATCTAAATCTTAATAAAAACAATGTTGTTTCAACTAATCTATCCATAAATAGATTGAGTTCGGAAGGGTACAGAGAAAACAATAAAGTAGATCGAATGAACATTCAATTAACAAATGAAATTAAACTGAAAAAGGATAAAATTAGTCTCATTGGCTACTATGTTGACCAAAAAGCATTTATTCCAAGTTCACTCGGAATCACTGATTTCTCCACAAATCCAGAAAAAGCAGCAAATAATTGGGCTGAAGCTCAAGGATTCGAGGATTATTACACATTACATCTGGGTTTAGGATGGGATCATATTATTTCGGATAAATCAATCGTAACCACTTCGATTTATACTTCTTTATTTAATAATTATGAAGCTCGCCCTTTTAATATACTCTCCGAAAATACTAATGCAATTGGGGTTCGGTCAAGGTTTATATATGATATTTCCTCAAACCATACAATCCTTTTTGGAGTAGAAGCTTATCAGGATAAAAGAGATTGGAGAACGTTTGAAAATCTGTATGAGGAAAATAATGGAAATGGGAGCCTGCAGGGCAATCAACTTGTAAGTATAGAAGAGAGAAGGTCATTTGTGAATCTCTTTTCCGAATGGAACTGGAAACTTTCTGAAAAATTAAACTTAGAAACCGGAATCAATATAAATCAAACTAGCTATCTCCTGGATGATAATGATACCATTCAAAATGATGTCTCAGGAAGTTATGCATACCCATTGCAACTTTCACCAAAGGTTGGAATAAATTATCAACTCAACTCGTCAACCAACCTATTTGCATCAGCAAGCAATGGCTTCTCCCCTCCCTCACTGGAAGAAACACTCACTCCTAATGGTAACCTAAATGATGAAATACAGCCTGAAACCGGATGGATGGAAGAAGTGGGAATTCGTCTTTTTTACAGGAATTTGACATTCACGACAACATTATACAGTATGCAAATTCAAAACCTTTTGGTTTCAAGACGCATCGGTGAAGATCAATTCATAGGACTCAATGCAGGTTCGACCTTACATAACGGTATCGAATCAAGTCTCTTCGGAAGAGTAAATTTGACGGAGAATTCAGTTTTTGAATACAATGCAAATTATGCTTACCAGCATTATACCTTTACGGATTTTATCGATGGAGAAAATGATTATTCCGGAAATCAATTAACAGGAGTTCCTTCAAATATTTTATCGGGAGGCTTCAGACTTAATTTCTTTGGATTTTACCTTGGAACAAAAGGCTTTTTTGCTGATAAAATGCCTATCACAGACGATAATATTGCGTACAATGATTCTTATTTCCTGATTGATGCTCTGGCTGGCTATCAAAAGCAATTCAACAAGTTGACAATTTCGATTGACACTTGGCTACAAAATCTCACTGATAAAAATTATGCATCCATGGTGCAGGTGAATGCCTCTGCTTTTGGTTCAAATGAACCCAGATATTATTACCCCGGATTACCCCGCAATCTTTTAACCAGAATTGCAATCAATTATTCTTTTTAACCATCCTCCATGAACCATCAAACAATAATCTTCCCATCCCTTATCTCAAGCATTCGGTCAGCCATTCCTGCTAAAGATTTATTATGTGTAACAATCACAAAAGTTTGCTTTAATTCATCTCTGAGCTTGAAAAACAATTTATGCAAGTCCTCAGCGTTTTTTGAGTCCAGATTTCCACTAGGTTCATCCGCAAAAATAATTGCCGGATCATTGATTAAAGATCTCGCCACACTAACCCGCTGTTGTTCTCCACCTGATAATTCACCTGGCTTGTGACCCGATCGTTCTTTTAAACCAAGAAGATCGAGTAGTTCCCCAGCTTTCCTTTTTACCTGTTTATCAGATTTGCCGGCAATATATCCCGGCATACAGACATTTTCAATTGCAGAAAACTCAGGCAATAAGTTATGAAATTGAAAAATAAAACCAATTTTCTTGTTACGCACCTCTGCCAGCTTTTTTGGACTTAATTGGGTTAATTGTATATCATTGATAAGCAATTCTCCTTTGTCAGGTTTGTCCAGGGTTCCTAAAATATGAAGTAGCGTACTTTTACCGGCACCTGAAGCGCCAACAATAGACACTATTTCTGATTCTGGTATTTCAAGATCGATACCTTTTAAAACCGGTAAACTACCATAAGATTTATATATCCCCCGAGCTTTTAACATGCAGCAAATATATGTTTAACATTCTAATTGTAAGTATTCTTGAATAAACCCCTGATATGAACTACTTTCGCTAAAAAATTCCAAAAATGAACATCCACGAATATCAAGCAAAAGAAATTCTAAAAAAATACGGTGTGACTATTCAGGAAGGAATTGTTGCAGATACCCCGGATAAAGCACACGAAGCTGCTAAAGAACTTAATCAGCAAACAGGTACGAGTTGGTACGTTATAAAAGCTCAAATACATGCAGGTGGTCGTGGAAAAGGTAAAATTCAGGAAACAGACTCCAATGGAGTAATCTTAGCTAAAAGCCTTGAAGAAGTTACTCCTAAATCAAAAAATATCTTAGGAGGAACGCTTGTTACTCATCAAACAGGCCCCGAAGGAAAAAAAGTAAATAAAGTGTTGATCGCTCAGGATGTTTACTACCCCGGAGCATCAGAGCCAAAGGAATATTATATTTCAATTCTATTGGATAGAGGTACTGGCCAAAATGTAATCATGGCTTCAACAGAAGGCGGAATGGATATTGAAACAGTAGCGGAAGAGACTCCTGAGAAAATAATAAAAGA
>CAYTFO010000192.1:0-7553 GCA_964437135.1 uncultured Roseivirgaceae bacterium
AGACGGGTTCTAAACGGAACACCATTAGCCTCATAGTAATGATGTTGAAACTCTGCCTTGAGTTTACCTAAATCTACATTTGACGGACACTCGGATTTACAACCCTTGCAGGAAAGACAAAGGTCCATCACTTCCTTTATTTCCTTATGGTCAAAATGATTTTTACCCGGATCAGCTTTGGTGATCATTTCCCGCAATATATTAGCTCGGGCCCTTGTCGTATCTCTCTCATTACGGGTTGCCATATAGCTGGGGCACATAGTCCCACCCGAAATTTCTGATTTTCTGCAATCACCAGAACCATTGCACTGCTCTGCTGCTCTCACTATTCCCTGAGTTGAAGAAAAATCAAGAATGGTTTCAATTTCAGGTGTTTGCTGTCCTCCTTCATATCGAAGATGGGTATCCATGGGAGCAGTATCCACTATTTTACCCGGATTGAAAATCCCATTAGGATCCCAGGTTTTCTTCATTGATCTGCACAACTGATAGTTTTCTTCACCTAACATAAAAGGAATGAACTCACCTCTCAACCTTCCATCACCATGTTCTCCGGATAATGAACCATTGTAACGTTTTACCAATGCTGCTATTTCTTCGGCAATCTTTCTAAATAATTGTATTCCTTCTTCGGTTTTAAGATTAAGAATCGGTCTTAGATGGAGTTCACCTGATCCGGCATGAGCATAATGAACACTATACAAGTCGTATTTTTTCAATATTTCATTGAATTCTGCAATGTACGCAGGTAAATCATTAACATCTACCGCAGTATCTTCAATTACCGGTGCTGCTTTTGCATCACCAGGTACATTCGAAAGTAAGCCCAAACCAGCTTTTCTCAGGCCCCATACTTTCGCAGTATCCTCACCTGATATTACAGGAAAACTATAGCCAAAACCGGTTTTTTGTACATCTTTAATCAGAGATTTAGTATCTGCTTTTAATGATTCTTCATCATCTCTTTTCAATTCTACGACCAGAATTGCTTCAGGGTCTCCTTCTACAAAAAACCTGTATTGCTCATAAAGTGTATTTCTCTTGGTCGCTTCGAGGATATATCGATCAATCAGCTCACAAGCAGAAGGGTTGTACTTTAAAGCAATCAGGTTTGCCTTTAATGAGTCATCAATGGTTGCAGAATGAATACAAATCAGATTTGAGTAAGTAGGAGGAAGTTTGGATAGTTTTAATTTAGCTTCAGTTACAAAAGCTAATGTACCTTCTGAACCAGCAATTAATTGACAGAAATTAAAATCCGGGCCATCTGAATTGAAAGGTCTGGTTCTCAACAGCATATCCAATGCATATCCCGTATTTCTCCTTGGAATATCTTCTTTTGGATATCCCTCCTTAATCGCTTTCTGGTTTTTTTTATCAAAAAGAAACTCTTTAACATCCAGATATAAATGAGTGTGCAGATCTCCGGTTGTATTATGCCCGTTGCATCTTGCAATGAAAGCGTCATCATCAATTGGGCCAAACCATGCTTCTGTTCCATCTGCTAACACTGCTTTTACTTCGAGTAAATGTTCACGCGTGCTACCATATACCACAGAATTGGCTCCACAGGAATTGTTTCCGATCATCCCTCCAATCATTGCACGATTAGATGTTGAGGTTTCAGGAGCAAAAAAATACCCTTTAGATTTTAGATGATGATTCAGGTCATCACGAATGACCCCGGGTTGAACTATCACATAGCCTTCCTCGGTATTTATCTCTCCAATTTGATTGAGATATTTACTTACATCCACTACTATTCCTGATCCTACAACCTGTCCTGCAAGGGATGTTCCTGCTGTCCTTGGAATAAGTCCAACTTTATTTTTTTGTGCAAATAGCACTAATTTTTGAATATCAGATGTGTTTTTTGGAATCGCTACCGCAATGGGAAGCTCTCTGTAAGCAGAGGCATCCGTGGCATACAATCTTCTGATTGTCTCATCTGTATAAAACTCCCCCTCAAGTTCTTTCTCTAATTCTCCAAAATTCATGATACGAATTTATTTGGAAACTTTCTTAAGTACCAGCGCTACTCTGTTTGGTAAATAAATACTAAGGAAATCTGCTCCAAATAAACTCACTGTTGGATAGGTCATACCGTCATCTACCCTGTCGAATCCTCCAAACTCTTTGTGATCAGAGTTTAGAACAATCTTGTAATGACCTGCTTCCGGTACTTTAAACCTGTAATCAGGAACAGAATTATAAGGCGAAAAATTAAAAACGAAAATCAGATTATTTCTCTCAAAAATTAATGTATGATTATCCTGATCTATGTTTAATTCTTTAGCTGGCAGAGATTTTACAACCTCATTTTCTTTAGCAAATTCTACTATTTCCTTGCCGAATGCATTCATTTGTTTATATCGCAACTCCTCATTATCAACCAGCGACCATTGCCTTCTTGCGTATTTATAGCTCCAGTTATTTCCTTCTCTTGGAAAATCTACCCATTCAGGGTGACCAAACTCATTTCCAATAAAGTTCAACCAACTTTCCCCTCCCATTGCCAATGTGAGCAAACGGATCATGTTGTGAAGCGCGATACCTCTGTCAATAATGATACTTTGATGATCCACATGCATATGATCATACATCTCCTTGTCCATCAACCAGAAAGCAAGCGTTTTATCTCCTACCAGAGCCTGATCATGGGACTCCGCATATGCAATATTTTTCTCTCCGAATCGTCTGTTTGACAATGTAGACCAGATTTCTCGCATATTCCATTCTTCATCAGATTTGTGTTTTAGAATTTTAATCCAGAAATCCGGAATTCCCATTGCAAGTCGATAATCAAACCCGATCCCACCTTCATCAACAGGCCTGCATAAACCAGGCATTCCGCTCATATCTTCTGCAATGCTTATGGCTCCTTTCTTGAGTTTATGTATAAGTTCGTTGGCTAGTTGCAAATAAATAAGAACGTCCCAATCTTCTTCTTTAAAATATTTATCATAATGATCAAATGAGATATTTCCATGATGGAAATAAAGCATTGAAGTAATCCCATCGTATCTGTAACCATCAAAATGAAATTCGTCAATCCAGTATTTGACATTAGATAATAAAAACCTCAGAACCTCCTCAAGCCCATAATTAAATAGATATGAGTCCCAGCCTTCATGATATCCTCTGCCACCAGCATGAAAATACATTTCATCGGAACCGTCAAACTTTGCAAGTCCTTCAGCTATATTTTTTACGGCATGAGAGTGTACAAGGTCCATGATAACAGCAATGCCCATCTCGTGGGCAGTGTTGATCATATATTTAAGGTCATCAGGTGTACCAAACCTGCTTGAGGGTGCAAAAAAACTGCTTACATGATAACCAAATGAGCCATAATATGGGTGCTCCTGGATAGCCATCACCTGAATGGCATTATATCCCTGGTCTTTTATCCTGGGTAATATTTCATCTGCAAACTCCCTGTATGTACCAACACCTTCTTTTTCTGTTGCCATTCCAACATGACACTCATATATGTAAAGCCCGGTTTGGACACTATTTAATTTGAACTTCTTATCCGTCCACTTGAATGATTCCTTTGGATTCCAAATGCATCCTGAAAAATCATGAGTATCCGGGTCCTGCACAACGTAATTCATGTAAGCAGGGATTCTGTCTTCCCGCTTATTTTGAGATACAACATGGACTTTTACCTTTGACTCATTGACAAACTTATCTTTGTATCTTTTATCATCGAGGAATACTTCCCATATTCCATCTTCTACTTTGGCGAGCGCATTTGCATTTCTATCCCAATTATTGAAATCTCCTACTAAATAAAGAGCTTTTGCATTTGGGGCCCATTCTCTATACCACCAGCCTTTGGCCTTGCTGTCATAGTTAAACCCCAGATAATTGTAAGCTGAAGCAAAATTCTCAACTGATTTATACTTCTTCTTGATAAAATTTTTTCGCTCTTCCTTTCTCTTTATCCTGTCATTTATCTGGTTGACATATGGCTCTAACCAAGGGTCATTTTTAACAAGAACCGGGATTTCCTGCTCACTCATATTTATTTAATTACTATTGAGGCGTAATTTAAAATATCCGTGTTTTGCTACCAAACTTTATGTTTGCAAAGGTTTTCTTATTGATATAATTATAATATTAAGGTTATTTTTTTATCAATTCCATAATCAAACCTGATCCTTATCCTGTATAATTAGATTTAATGAAACTAATATCTCTGGCTATGTTAACTTAAGTTTATGGACAATTGGATTTATTAACTATTTTTGAACTTTTGAGCTAAGTGAAATCTGTAGATGCAAGAGATTGATGAAGTAAGATTGAATTTTAGCCAGGACAATATATTAGCGCTTAATATCAGTCTTGGTCTCATCATGTTTGGAGTAGCATTGAATCTAAGAGTAAGAGATTTTAGATTGCTTGCTGAAAACCCAAAGGCTGCATTTGTTGGTATTTTCTCACAGTTTTTCGCACTTCCATTTATCACCTACTTATTGATTCTGGTTTTTCAGCCAAGAGCAAGTGTAGCACTTGGAATGATGATGGTTGCGGCATGCCCTGGAGGTAATGTCTCTAACTTTATGTCAGCTACTGCACGTGGAAACATCGCTTTATCAGTATGTCTAACTGCCTTCACAACTATTGCTGCGATATTTATGACTCCATTTAATCTGGCGTTTTATGGCAGCTTATATGAACCAACTTCCAAAATACTCACAGAAGTATCCGTTGGTTTTTTTGATGTTTTTAATTCTGTTCTGACTATTCTCGGAATTCCTATTGTCATCGGGATGTTAGTAAGACATTATTTTGAGCCTTTTGCACTACGCCTGAAAAAGTTCATGCAGATATTGTCGATCATCATTTTTGCTGCAATAGTGGTATTAGCATTTGCTGCCAATTTTGAATATTTCCACAACTATATCCATTTTGTGATTCTATTGGTCTTTATACATAATGCTGTTGCATTAGCCACAGGTTATAACCTAGGTAGACTTTTTAATTTACCGAGACAGGATTGCAGAACGTTAGCTATTGAAACCGGGATTCAAAATTCGGGACTCGGGCTATTCCTTATTTTTAGTTTTTTTGACGGAATTGGTGGTATGGCTATAGTTGCCGGTTGGTGGGGGATCTGGCACATTATCGCAGGACTTACTCTCGCCTATGTTTGGAATTACAGAACAAGAAATCCCATAATCGTTTAATGAAAAATATTTTCTACTGGTTTGTAAAAAATCTCATGAAAGCTTCAATGAGGTTTTATTTTGACAAAATTGAATTCATTGGCATGGAAAAGATACCCAGGGATAAGCCCTGTCTATTTTCTCCAAATCATCAAAATGCATTCATTGATGCATTGTTAATAGGCGGATCCGCTCCTATTAAAATAAGTTATCTGACACGTTCGGATGTTTTTGACACTCCACTTAGATGGTTTTTGGATGCTTTGCAAATGCTTCCGATTTATAGAATAAGGGATGGTTACGAAAAGCTTTCTCTAAACGATGCCATTTTTGAAACCTGTAGAGACCATTTCAGAAAGGGAAAATCGATCCTAATGTTCTCGGAAGGAAATCACGGTAAAGAGTATTTTTTAAGACCATTAAGTAAAGGAAGTTCCAGGCTGGCGCTGGAATCCCAGGAACAGGTATCTGAACAGGAAATATTTATGATCCCTGTCGGAGTCAATTACTACCATCACAGGAAACCTGGCTTCAAACTAAGTATGGTTTTCGGTGATCCGATCAGCATGAAAGACTACATGGAGGAATATCATGATTATAAGGCAAAAGCAATAAATCGACTTAAAAAAGATCTTTCTGAAGGCATGAAAGAATGTATGATTTTGCCTGAAAATGATGAATCATATGAAGAGAAAAAGCAACTTATTAACAAAGACAATGAACACTTAAGCTTTCATGAGTTTAGAAAAGCCATCCAGCAACCCGGAAAATTGAAAGAGCGTAAACCTTATAAACCGGGCTTGATGCGACTTGCTGACATTATCAGTGCGGTTAATTTTCTTCCTCTTTTAGTTATTCGCAAAGTTTTGATGCCAGTAAAGGATATTGTATTTATTTGTTCTTTGAAATATGCGATTGGGATGTTTCTTCTACCAGTTTGGTGGCTTTTCCTTTATGGCGTGACCAGCTGGGTTTGGAACGGGCAGGTTGGCTTAGCTGTATTTCTTATTGGTTTTCTCACTTCAATGCTTCGAATTACATTGATCCGAAACGCTAATCCACCCCATTGAGAAATTTTTCCCGGCTATAAATAAGAAGACCGCTTTTATCATATTCCCTCAATATGTGAGGTACTACTCCCTTTTCAAAAGGCTTTTCGGGATACTGTATTTCTCTTTTTATACGTCTGTTGTCGTAAAACTCTCTCCACAATCCAATCTTCTCGTCAAACTCATAGTTTCCAATAGCAGCGATCTGGCCATTTGGAAAAAAGGCATAGTATGTGCCGTTCTTTTCGCCAAAATGAACAGGAACCACTTCTTTTAATTGTTCACGATCGTGATCATAGAATCGCATTCTTGACTCTTCTGGCCAGCCTTTCCAGTAGACCTTCTTATCCATCAGAATATCACTCTTATTCAATCGAACCCATCTACCGTGTTTCTTTCCTTTATAGAAATAGCCCTCTTCAAGTACCTGCTCCCCTATCTTTTTAACATAGTGACCATGCATCACTCCTCCTCTCTTGGGATCAAATTTCAAAGAGTTAACTATTTTCTTTTTCTTGAAATCATAGAAATAAAAATCCCGGTCATAAGTATCTGGCATTACTACGTCCTTTGGTTTTAAAAAATGAAAGAGTTCTGCAACCGTATTTTTACCAAAACCTGTTTTTGTAAACCCCCGCTTAGTTTTGATCCCAAAGAAAACTTTCTTGTTTACCTTCTTTTTTTTAACTGGCTGAACATCCGCGGGGTCTGTCTCCTCTTTTCTTTCCTGAAGATCAATAGTTAATGGCGTGTCATAGTCCACTTTGAAAATGCTTTCCACAGAAGACTGCTGAGCAACAGAAAGTAAGGAAAAAACACTTAACAATAAGAAAATAATCAACCGCATTTCACAAAAATAACGGAATAGATAAAATAGTATTATACAGGTCAAATGAAAAAAGAGGCTGCCTTTTTGAAGCAGCCTCTTATATTTTTTATTCTTTACTTGTTATTCAGCTACGATCTGTGCGCTTCTTTTTATAAAGGCTGTCAGATCCTTGCCTTTCAACATGCCCTGAGAAAGTAAAGCCAGATCATACGCTTGTTTTGCAAAACTTATCTTGTCTTCTTCACTTTCTGCTTTGAGAATTTTTTGAACAAGCCCATGATTTGCATTCACAGATACTGAAAGTGTATCCGGCATGTCACCAAACATCATTGGGCCTCCTCCACCCACAGCCTGCATATCCTTCATTCTTCTCATAAATTCAGGTAAAGTCACGGTGACTGGCATGTCTTCCGGTGACATCGTTTCGATTGAAACCGTATTATGCTTATTGTTTACCGCTTTTTCGAATACTTCTTTTACTGTATTCTTCTCTGCATCACT
>CAYTFO010000193.1:0-3486 GCA_964437135.1 uncultured Roseivirgaceae bacterium
CTATCAATATTATGGAAGAGGTGCTGATATTGATTTGGATGTTTTTGATCCTTATGACGCAAATTATCTTCAAATTGAATCTAACCTTTATAGAAGAATTGGTAAAGATTCATATATCGGACCTAGTTTCAAATTTGAAAAATATTTTAGCATCACATCCGATTCTCCCAATAACCTATTAAATGATGACGTTATAGGATTTGGCCCCGGAATAGCCTCCGGATTGGGTCTTGGATATATTTTAGACAAAAGGAATAATCTATTCAGCCCGGATGAAGGATATTTCATTTCTGCTCTTTACGAAAAATATGGGAGTTTTATTGGAAGTGATTTTGAGTTTTCCAATGTGGTACTAGATGCCCGAAAATACTTCGGTCTTGGCCCAAAAACTGAGTTAGCTTTTCAGTTTTACCACCAATCTGTGTTTGGTCCTACTGTTCCATTCTACAGAGAGGCCCTCTTAGGCAGTAGCAGTTTAATGAGAGGTTATTATCGTGGTGCATATCGAGATGATCATTTTACTACACTGCAAACAGAGTTCAGATTTAATATATTTAAAAGAATAGTTGGTTCAACATTCGCATCTGTCGGATCCATAGCTGATGATCTCACTAGCTATGATAACTTCCTGCCCTCTGCAGGTGTAGGTTTGCGTTATGAAATTGATCCGAAAGAAAAAATAAGAATAAGAGCGGATTTTGCAATTGGAAGAAATACAACCGGAATATATCTAAACATAAATGAAGCCTTTTAGCCTCCTTAAACCACCAAATAATTGAGCCGCCGGCGAAATTTAACAGAGGGACAAATTCCGAAGCAGCTTACCAACCTGACTTTACCGATGATGCTGGGAATCATAAGCATGGTCGCATTTAACCTGGTAGATACTTATTTCGTTGGTAAACTTGGTAAAACTCAATTAGCTGCTCTGAGCTTTACATTTCCGGTTATCATGGTGATTTTCAGTATTATCCAGGGATTAGGTATTGGAGCAACCGCACTGATTTCAAAATCTATTGGAAAAGGATTGAAAGAGAAAGCTGCACGAGAAACAACTGACGGACTGGCACTATCTTTTCTGATTGGAGGTATTTTCATACTACTTGGATCCCTCACTATAACTCCTACCTTCAAACTTCTGGGAGCTGATGATACAATAATTCCTTACATCGAGGAATATATGTCTATATGGTACCTTGCATTGCTGTTTATAATTGTTCCATTTGTCGGAAATAGCGCGATCAGAGCAACAGGAGACGCAAGAACTCCTAGTTTGATTATGATTTTTGCTGTCATAATCAATGCAATTCTTGATCCAATGTTCATTTTTGGATATGGACCAATTCCTGCTTTAGGATTAAAAGGTGCAGCATATGCAACAGCAATATCGAGAGGAATGACCATGATATTATCTCTGGCTGTTTTATTCTACAGAGAAAAACTCATTACATTGACAATTCCATCCAGACAGGTTTTTATCGGCTGCTGGAAAGCAATATTATATATCGGAATTCCTTCCGGGCTATCCAGGATGGTGATTCCTCTGGTATCCGGGATTATGACTTCCATACTATCTACATTTGGAGAATCAGCTGTAGCCGCTTTTGGAGTAGGTACAAGGGTTGAATTTCTGGCAACAAGTATTCTTATAGCTTTAAGTGCATCAATTGGTCCTTTTGTGGGTCAAAACTTTGGAGCAGGAAGATTTGACCGAATCAGAAAAGCACTCAACTTTTCGTATATTTTTTCCTTAATCTGGGGCTTCGGAATTGCAATAGTTCTGTTTATATTTTCGAAACATGTAGCTTCTTTATTTACTTCAGATCCAGACATTATCAATTACATATCATTGTATTTAAGTATTTTGCCGGTAAGCTATGGTTTTTATGGTATCGTTCAGATTGTTAACAGTAACCTAAATACGTTGAATAGTCCCATTCATGCTTCCCTTATAATTGCCTTTCAAATGTTTGTCATTGCTATTCCAAGCATCTATATCGGTAAGTACTTCTTTGGAATATCCGGAGTTTTTGCTGGATGGATGTTTGGCTATATTATTGGAGGAATAATATCCTACTTTGTAAATCAATGGAAATTCAAAAAAATTGAAGCTGGATTTAAATGAAAAAACCCACTATGAAAGTGGGTTTTTAAAAAGTTTAACAATGCTCTTCAATGTTTAAAATTCAGCTAGCTGTTTTTTAACTATTTCGAAGTCAGGGCTTATTTCAAGGGCCTTATTGAAATTAGCTTTTGCATTTTCAACATTCCCCAACTCCTTTTCAATCATGCCTTTAAGTCTGTAAGCACCCGCTAAAAGACTTATTTCCTGCTGAGTTTTATCCTCTTTAGGGAAATAGACCTTCTGATTCTTTGTATCCTCAGAATCTATAAGACCATCCACAGATGCAGTTGCTTCATTGAATCTTTTAAGTTCGAATTGGAGAAATGCCATCCTATATAAAACCCCGACATCTGTTGTTTGTAAATACATTCTCTCATAATACTTTACCGCACGGTCTTTTAATCCCAGGTTATCGAAACTTAATGCTGCAATTTCATTTGCTAACGCATCGTCAGGGTTAATCGATGCAGCATCCTGGCTCACTAATGCAGCAGATGTATATTGTTGAAACTCATAATACATAAGAGCCAGCGTATCTAAAAGTGCTGTATTAGTAGGGTTCATTGCAAGCATCTGATACAATGCTGCTTTTGCAACTGCCGCGTCATTATATTTATTTGCTACCTGATAAACAAAATACTGCCTTTCAAATTGAGCAGGAACAGAGTCATATGGCTGATCCGCGTTTTGTGAAAATGAATTGAAAGAGATGAATATCGTAGCAATGAATAATAGTCTTTTCATATCCTTTTATTTAGTTGGCGCAAAAATAGTTAGTCTGCGGTTATACCCATGGAAGTTCCCAGTTTTTTCATCAATTCAATTGCGGGACCCCTTTCATTTGGTATTTCACCTTCCAGTATTGCTTCTTTTATCTTTTCTTTTATTTCACCTATCTCCTTTGAAGGTTTAATTTTAAAATAGGTCATAATATCCTGTCCTGTTACCGGAAGTTTAAAGTTTCTAATTCGGTCTTTTTCTTCAACTTCTTTTATTCGTTGCTCAACTTTTCTGAAATTCGATAAGTACTTTTTTACTTTGACATCGTTTTTAGAAGTGATATCAGCTTTACAAAGACTCATTAAACTGTCAATATCATCTCCAGCTTCGAAAAGAAGTCTTCTAATGGCAGAATCCGTAACTTTGTCATTAACTAATGCTATTGGCCTTAAATGAAGTCTTACGAGTTTTTTCACAAACCTCATTTTTTCGTTCATCGGCAGTTTGAGTTTTTTAAAAATACCCGGTACCCATTTCGCACCCATATCTTCATGACCGTGAAAAGTCCACCCTATATTTTCTTCATACCGCTGCGTAGCTGGCTTGGCTATATCATGTAATATAGCTGCCCATCTTAACCA
>CAYTFO010000193.1:3496-7532 GCA_964437135.1 uncultured Roseivirgaceae bacterium
ACCAAAGATCGTCACTTACTTTTGCTACATTGTCTAACACCTGCAGCGTATGATAAAAATTATCTTTATGAGCTTTTCCATTTATTTTTTTGACCCCCTGAAGTTCCGCCATTTTAGGGAAAATTACCTGTAATATTCCCGAATGGAAAAGCAGTTTAAATCCATAAGATGGTGTTTTACTAAGGATGATTTTATTGAGCTCATCTGAAATTCGTTCCTGCGATATTATCGAAAGTCTTGATTTCATTTTAACGATAGCATCAAAAGTATCAGGATCAATATCAAATCCAAGCTGGCTCGCAAAACGAATTGCCCGCATTATTCTCAAAGGGTCATCAGAAAATGTCTTCTCAGGTTCCAGAGGAGTTCGAATAATTCTTTTCTGTAGATCTTTTATCCCATCAAATGGATCAAGAATTTCTCCTCTTCCTTTCTCATTCAATTTTATTGCTAGTGCATTTATTGTAAAATCCCTCCTATTTTGATCATCTTCAAGACTTCCATCTTCTACAATTGGCTTTCTGGAATCGGCCCGATACGATTCTTTTCTTGCACCGACAAACTCAAGCTCCATATCCTTAAAATGGATGGCAGCAGTTCCAAAGTTTTTATAAACCGCTAAATTTGATTTATCACCTAGCTTTTTATGGACCTCCGTTGCTAAGTCAATCCCACTTCCAATAGTTACAATATCTATATCTTTAAGTTCTCTTTCTAATATCAGATCTCTAACAAACCCTCCAATCACATAAGCTTCCTTATTTTGACTGTCCGCCACATCCCCTATCAATTTAAGATAGATGTTATTATCAATTACTTCTTTGTAATTTTTCATTCATTCAGTTTCTCACATTATTGAAGTTTTGATTTTCAAACCAACAAACTTCAAATTTCTTTGTCCGTTTATTCGGTACTAAGTGTTTTTATGGAATAAATTGCAAAACTAGTAAACTTCATTTTCCTATGTCTCAAAGCATAAAAAAAGAGATAGATAAACTTACCGAAGAACTTAATTATCATAATCATATCTACTATCAGGAAAACAGATCAGAAATATCTGATTATGAGTTCGATATGAAATTGAAAAAGTTGGAGGAACTCGAAAAAGATAATCCGGAATATAAAAGAGAGGATTCTCCTACTGCCAGAGTTGGAGGAACTATTACAAAAGAGTTTCCTACAGTGGAGCATAAATATCGAATGCTTAGTCTCGGAAACACTTACAGCCGGGAAGAATTAAAAGAATTTGATGACAGAGTAAAGAAAGGTCTGGGAACAGATAATTATGAATACTTATGTGAATTAAAATTTGATGGACTTGCTCTTAGCCTCATTTATGAAAACGGGATTCTCAAAACTGCAGTAACAAGAGGAGATGGAACCAAAGGTGATGATATTACCACAAATGTCCGTACTATAAAAACTATTCCTTTGAGAGTATTAGGAAATGAATATCCATCATCATTTGAAGTCAGAGGGGAAGCATTTTTACCAAGGAAAGAGTTTGACAGAATTAACCTCGAAATTGCAGCTGAAAATGAAGTAAGAAAAAAAGAGGGCAAAAAAGAAATAAATCAACTAGCCAATCCCAGAAATGCAGCATCAGGAACAATAAAAATGCAAGACTCCGGTGTCGTAGCAAAGAGAAAGCTCGACTGTTATATATATGGTTTACTGGGAGAGAATCTTGATCTAAAAACACATGAAGAAGCAATCAAAATGGCTCGAAAACTTGGTTTTAATGTCTCTCCTACATATGGTAAATGCAGTGATATAGATGAGGTATTCAGGTTTATCGATAAATGGGAAGAGAAAAGATTTGAATTACCTGTTGATACTGATGGTATTGTAATCAAGGTGAATGATTTAGGACAACAGGAAGAACTGGGGTTCACTGCGAAAATTCCACGATGGGCAATAGCTTATAAATATAAAACAGAAAGCACATTGACTGAGCTATTAGGCATCAGCTACCAGGTAGGCAGAACCGGTGCAATAACACCTGTTGCTGAACTTCAACCAGTTTTATTATTAGGAACAACCGTAAAAAGAGCCAGCCTTCACAATGCAAATGAAATAAAAAGATTGGATGTTAGAATTGGTGATTTTGTCTATGTTGAAAAAGGTGGAGAAATAATACCAAAAATAACAGGCGTTGAACTTAGTAAAAGAAAAAGTGATGCTAAGAAAGTCGAATACATTGAAGAATGCCCTGAATGTGGTACAAGGTTAGAAAGGAAAGAAGGAGAAGCAGTTCATTATTGTCCTAATGAAATCTCTTGTCCTCCTCAGGTTTCCGGAAGAATTGAACATTTCATTTCAAGAAACGCGCTAAACATTGAGACTCTAGGTCCAAAGACCATCAAAGGCCTTTTGAGTTTAGGCCTGATCCATGATTTGGCTGACTTATTTAGTCTCAAATATGAAGATTTGGTAGGCTTAAAATTTAGTATTGAAGATTCTGAGTCCGGAGAAACTAAAACAAGATCAGTAAAAGAAAAAACTGCTCAAAATATCATTGAATCAATTGAGAAATCGAAAGAGATCCCATTTGAAAGAGTATTGTACGGATTAGGCATTAGATATGTGGGTAGAACAGTAGCTGAAAAGTTGGCTGAACATTTCATAACGATAGATAAAATTATTGAAGCTGGTGAAGATGAAATTTCTAATGTAAATGAAATTGGTGAAAGGATAGCGGAAAGTTTAGTTAGTTATTTCAGCAACCCCCAAAACATTCAATTGATTGATAAATTAAAAAAGGCCGGCTTAAAATTGGAGCTTGACCAAAGCAATAAGATTGAATCAAAAGGAAACGTTTTTGAGAATCAGACTTTAGTGGTCTCCGGGGTTTTTTCAGATTTTTCCAGAGATGAATTAAAGGATTTAATCAAATCATATGGTGGTAAAGTAGGTTCTGGAGTTACGGGTAAGACTGATATACTTGTTGCAGGTGAAAACATGGGACCTGCTAAACTTGAAAAAGCCAGTAAACTCGGAGTAAAAATTATTAATGAACAAGAATTCAAAAAATTGATAAATTAGCCGTTCAATGCTGAGAGAGCTTTTTTTAAATAAGCAGATAAAGAAAAATGTAATGAACAGAATCAATTCGGGGTTGATTCAGTATTCTAAAGCTAATAGTCTCGGAATTTTTTTCAATATGTCTGAGTTCGATTATGAAAAAATAAAGACGTTTGTAAGTCATGTAAATAATGATGGTAAGGAAACTTCCATTCTTGGATATACAGAAAAACTTGAAGGTCCTGTTCTTTTTGACTCGGTGGTAAAAAGAGAAATAACAAGTACAGGTACTATCAAGTCAGTCGAGTTTCAGGAATTTGTAAAAAAGAACTTCGATTTTCTTATAGTGCTTAGTTATTCAACAGATATCACATTTGATTATTTGATTTCAATGTGTAAAGCAAAATGTAAAGTTGGGTTGTTTAGTGAAGAAAATGAATTTGAGCAATTTGATTTACAACTAAAAACTGCAAAAGGCTCTGAGATAGAAGACCTTATTAAATACATCCAGAAAATAGACTAATATGAGTTCACTTAGTGGTACAGGAGTAGCGTTAATAACGCCCTTTGAAGATGCCTTACAGGTAGATTTTTCAGGGATTGAAAAATTGTTGACCTATGTAACCGAAGGTGAGGTTGATTATCTTGTAGTACTAGGTACGACAGGAGAAAGTCCTACAGTAAGCTGGCAGGAAAAAATTGAAATACTTGATTTTGTTTTGAACCATAATCAAAAAAAATTACCTGTAGTTTTTGGACTGGGAGGAAACAATACTAATGACTTATTGGAGAAATTAGATGTTCTTAATGAAAAAAAGATAGATTACGTTCTATCGGCCAGTCCCTATTATAACAAACCTTCTCAGGAAGGTATTTATCAGCATTATAAAGCTCTTGCTGATAAAAGCAGTCATCCGATTATACTTTATAATGTTCCAGGAAGAACTGGAAAAGAAATGAGCTTAAAAGCACTAGAGAAGTTAAACCAGCATCCACGCTTTTGGGCAGTTAA
>CAYTFO010000194.1:0-1735 GCA_964437135.1 uncultured Roseivirgaceae bacterium
TAAAGTTTATTATATTGGTGATCTTGATAGGTCCTCCCCGGATTTCAGGACGAATTTTGATAGGCTTGGGATCAAACCAATATTAATTTCCAGTATTGAGGATTTGATAATAGAGAATAATTCTATTGTAATTGACGCCATTTTTGGTTCAGGTTTAACCCGGGCTGTAGAGGGGCTGAGAGGAGAAGTAATTGAAAAAATAAATAATTCAGCTGACAAAATAGTTTCCATCGATATAGCTTCCGGTTTATTTGATAATAAGTATCCTGAATCAGAAGTAATTATAAAACCCGGTCATACTATCACATTTCAGTTTCCAAAATTATCTTTTTTTCAGCCAGGACTACACAAATACGTAGGAGAGCTGCACATTGTGGATATAGGACTTATTTCTGAGTACACCAAACACCTGGAAGTCGAACACTTTTTATCAGAAAGCAATGATTTTAAAGGAAAGATCGCAAAGAAGGAAAAATTTTCACACAAGGGAAGTTCAGGTCGCTGTTTGTTGATCACCGGTTCTAAGGGGAAAATTGGAGCGAGTATATTAGCATCAAGAGCAGCATTAAGGTCCGGTGTTGGACTGTTGTTTGTAGAAATGCCCGAGGTGGGACATGTTTCTTTACATTCAGCAGTTGTTGAAGCAATGTCTTTCGGGAATGGTATTAATCATATCGAAAATAATATAATAGTTGCAGATGATGTTGATGTGGTTGGAATTGGTCCGGGAATCGGAACAGGGGTGGATACAGAAAAAGTGTTTATTGAGCTATTGGAGAATTTTCCACAAGGAAAAAGACTTGTGATTGATGCGGATGGTCTCAATCTCTTGGCTAAAAATGATTTTTTAATTAGTAAACTACCACCGGAAACTATACTTACTCCACATCCGGGAGAGTTTAAAAGACTGGTTGGTCCCTGGAAAGATGACTTTGAAAAGCTGGAAAAGCTTCGGAACATCTGTAGAACCTATCGGTTGAATGTTGTTTTGAAGGGAGCCTATTCAGCAGTTTGTAATTCAGAAGGCAAAGTATTTTTCAATCCATCAGGTAATCCGGGTATGGCTACTGCAGGAAGTGGTGATGTTCTTTTTGGCATGATTTGTGGTTTCCTATGTCAGAAGATTGAAGCTGATAAAGTTTTGAAATTCGCTGTTTATATTCACGGTCTTGCCGGGGATTTGGGTTCAAAACAAGTGGGGGAGACTTCCATGATTGCATCAGATATTGTTGAAAAGCTACCTGAAGCTCTGGTTTCCATGGAGATTTAACGATGTTTAACGTTTGAAATAGAAATAAATTTTAATTATCTTAAGAAATAATTTAAAAATTGCCGTACTTTGTGATAGGTATGTTTAAAAGAAAAACCATAGCAGCTCTCATGATTTTACTCCTTTCAACAGGAGTAGCATATTCGCAAAGCGGAAATGGTTCTTCTATCTTTCAAAATGATCAAAACAAGATCGAATTATACCCCAACCCAGCAGTAGATTATCTGATTGTTGAAATCTCAAACTCTTCAATCTCAAATGCAGAATTTGAATTACACAGCATAATTGGTAATAAAATCATAATCCAACCTGAGAAAATTGGGGTAAGCAGATATAGAATTCCATTAAAGAATTTGGTTTCCGGCTATTACTTTCTGGTTGTAAAAGATGATTTTTCCAGATTCAAAAAAGCTTACAAATTCTTAAAAAAATAGAGTTTAAAAAAAATTAAAGAAAAACCCCTGA
>CAYTFO010000194.1:1835-7521 GCA_964437135.1 uncultured Roseivirgaceae bacterium
CTTTTTCTTCTAAAGACTTGTTTCTATTTCTGGATATTATTGATTGCCGTAATATTGATTAAAAATTGCCTCATATTTCGCAGCTATTTCCTTTCCATCAGGTTGGTTTCTAAACGTTCGAATGATCTCATTAAGGTTTAAAAGTTTACGGTTTAATTCATACTCATCTCCAACTGTTTTTCCTGTAGAAGTAACATATTCCAGCCAGGCTGTTGATCTGTCACCAATTGTTGTTGCCATTTCCTTGGCTTTCTCAAGTTCTCCAACTCTTAGAAGTGGATCAATCATTTGAACTGAGAAAACATCATAAGGAATAGAAGCATCAGGAATCACTTCCAGACTTTTCAGGAGCACCTCTTTTGCTCTGATCATATCACCCTGTGCAAGTAATGCATTAGCAAGCGAAACAAAAGCACTTCTATGATTTAAAGCAAAGTTTCTGTAGTCTTCATTGTAATAGACATTCGGATTATTCAGCTCCTTCCAATGAAATTTATTCATCAGATTATTGTACATGATTTCAACATTTACCACAGGTTGTCCCCCTGGATTTTCAACTGGCAATAGTCTATAAGTAAGACCTTCCTGAACCACATGCTTTCTGATGTTGAAATTGATGCTGTTTAATGATGTATTATTAAAATAAATAGGTCTTTCAAAATTGCTGTTCACTAACAGATCAAGAATTGCAAGATCCTTTTTCTCAAGTCCACTTCCTTTTAATGTCCATGATATTCTGTCCACAACTCGACTTGCTAATGGTGATTCATCGGTACCGAACCAATCCAGTTCACCCTGTGAAGGATTTTGGACATTCATAAACATTGTCTTGCTAGGAATACTGTTGTAAGCAGTATACGAATTTGCTCTGACCTGAATTGCCTGATGTTGCTGTTTTACCAAATTAAGGTAAAGCTTGAAATTGATAGCACCATCAATACCCTGCTTTTCAAAGAACGGGAGATAATCATTCAGTCCGCCTTGTTGATAATCTTTTAAGGAAAGACTAAAAGGTAAAGCTTCTGATTCATATTGATCTCTCATCATTTGCTCAATGTACCAATCAGTATTGAAATAACTTAGTACTATGACTCGTACATCCGTTCGATGTCCCAACACCTCCTGGGCAAACCATAATGGGAAAGTATCATTATCACCACCAGTGAATAAGATGGAGTTTGGAGCACAGGAATCAAGGTAGTTTTTGGCTGCCTCAATAGAGAAATATCTCTTTGATCTGTCATGATCATCCCAGTTCTCGGACGCCATCAAAGTAGGTATTCCCAGACAGATGATAAATGCGAAGGAAGCAGATGCTTTCTTTTTCTTAATTGCCGCTTGCAATAATTCAAATAATGCCAAAACACTCATTCCAATCCATATTGTAAACACATAGTAGGATCCCGCGTAGATATAGTCCCTTTCCCGGGGTTCGATAGGAGGAGAGTTGAGATAGAGTACTAAAGCAGCACCTGTGAGGAAAAATAGTAATAGCGTTACCCAGAAATACTTTGCGTCTTTTCTATACTGGAAAAAGAGTCCAATTAGTCCAAAGAGCAACGGAAGTCCAAAGTAAATATTTCTTCCTTTATTATTAGCCAGTTCTTCCGGTAGCTCCTCAAAGGCTCCATTCAACCCGATCCAGCCTGCATCCTGAATGTCTGATTCTCGTCCGGAGAAATTCCACATAAAATAGCGGAAATACATCCATCCCAGCTGATGTTTAAACATATAATAGAGATTGTCTGAGAAGGATGGTTTCTCTCCCTGATTCAATCCTGTAACACTTCGGTATTTTGCTTCATGAGCTCCACCCGGAGATTTACTATACATCCTTGGTAGGATAGTGGTATGTGCAGGATCGTATTTATACTCTACTTTATAGTCTTTTATTTCGTATTCGTCTTCTCCTTTCATGTAAACAGGAGCTCCTCTTTCATTACCTACTACTTCCGCTGTGAAGTACTGCCCCTTTAATAGTGGCCTACTTCCATATTGTTCCCTTTTTAGATAGGAAACATAGGTCATAATGTCTTCAGGGTTATTTTCATCTATAGGAGTATCATAATTTGATCTGATGAGTACAATTGCATAAGATGAATACCCAATCATGATGAAAGCAAATGATACCAGAATTGTATTCATAATTACTCTGCCTTTTTGCACTGAGTAATAAATACCGTAAACTATCGCTGCTACGAAAAGAATTGTAAAGAATATTGCACCTGATGCGAAAGGAAGACCAAGGCTATTTACAAAGAAAACTTCCAGTGAACCTACTATAGAAGCCAGCCCGGGAATCACTCCAATCATAATAGCGATAATAATCGCACCAGAGAATGCAAGCGCAAGAAAAATTCCTTTCTTGGTTATTACTTTAGCGTAATTGAAATAAACAATCAGCCCCAGCGCAGGGATTGTTACAAGATTTAGCAAATGGACACCTATCGATAATCCCATCATGTAAGCGATAAGAATTAACCATTTATTCCGATCTGATTCATCAGTGATTGTTTCCCATTTTAAAATAGCCCAGAAAACAAATGCTGTGAAGAATGAAGACATAGAGTAAACCTCTGCTTCTACCGCTGAAAACCAAATAGAATCTGAAAAAGTACATGCCATGGCACCCACAAATCCAGCACCCATGATTGCGATAATTTGTCCAAAATCTTCGTTTTCTTCCTGCTTAAATATTTTTCTTGCCAGGTGAGTGATAGACCAAAATAGGAACAGAATAGTGAATGCTCCGGAAATTACACTCAACATGTTTACCCAAAAGGCAACATTTTCGACATTTCCACCTGCAAATAAAGAAAACATCCTTCCGACAAGCAGGAAAAACGGAGCACCTGGAGGATGAGGTACTTCCAATTTATATGCAGTAGCAATAAACTCCCCACAATCCCAAAAACTTGCAGTAGGTTCTACTGTAAGCGAGTAAACGATTAATGCTATGAGAAAAGTAATCCAACCCGTTATTATATTGATCCTCTGATATGTCATTTCTATCTTATTTGAAGAGAGCGAAATTAGTAAGATAAACGTAAATATTCTGTCAGGATTGGAGGTTATTGAGATTTTAACAAATATTAGTATTTATAACACTATCTTTTTGAGATACTATTTCCTGATATTATTCTTTGCATACGGCTTTTAAAACGTGATTGATCTTTTCTTTGAGTACTATCATGCTTAGTCGGTCTGTCCTGTACTCGCTTACGCCACATCTTCCAGCTGCTTCTCTTCATTTCCTGTCGCATCAACACAATTACATCTTTTTCAGGTAATCCAAACTGTCTTTCAATAGCATCAAATGAAGTTCTGTCCTCCCATGCCATTTCAATTATCCTATCTATATCTTCTGTGGTCAGATTATACTTTTTTGACATTTTCATATTAAGCTAACAAATGACTTATGGCTTTGGTTGATAAATCAATGTCAAAAATTGATATAGTTTGGTTTAAAAGAGATCTGCGAATCGAAGATCATGGGCCTCTTGCGGAATGTCAAAAATCGTCTAATCCGGTGCTATTGATCTATATTTTTGAACCTTCTTTAATTAAGGCAGCTGAAAGTGATGTTTGCCACTGGAGGTTTGTTTATCAATCCATTGTAGATCTCAATAAAAATCTAAAGTTATTCAATACCAGAATACATGTATTTCATAGAAGTGTTCCTCAGGTATTCCAATATTTAATGAATAAATATGAGATAGAGAATGTCTATTCACATGAGGAAACAGGTTTGGGGGTAACTTATGAACGGGATAAAGAAATGTGCATTTTTTTTAAAGAGAATGTTATAAGATGGATTGAGTTTCAAAATAACGGCGTGCTTCGAGGTAAGAAAAACAGGGATGGATGGAGCAAGTCATGGTATACTTTTATGTCGAAAAGTATGTATCAAACTGATCTTTCCGGAATTAATTTTTTGAATATTGATGAAGAAGACCAAATCCCGCCGGCATTTAAATCTACGAATTCTTCTTTTCAGCCCGGGGGCACAACTTATGCTTTGAGATATTTACAATCTTTTATAGAAAAAAGATACCAAAGCTATAATTCCCATATAAGTAAACCCCTGCAAAGTCGTGAAAGCTGCAGCAGACTTTCTCCTTTTCTAGCCTGGGGTAATTTATCTATGAGGCAGGTTTATCAAAGAATGAAGCAGGAAAAGTCGAATCGGAATTTCACTTCATTTGGATCGAGACTTCGATGGCATTGTCACTTTATACAGAAGTTTGAGATGGAGCCGAGATATGAATTTGAAAATATCAACAGGGGGTACGATGCAATCAGAACTGAGTGGGATGCGCAAAAATTTGACGCATGGAAAACAGGAAAGACAGGTTTTCCACTGGTTGATGCCTGTATGAGATGTGTCACTCAAACGGGATATTTGAACTTTCGAATGAGGGCAATGTTAGTTTCTTTTTTGACACATCATTTGTGGTTGCACTGGAAAAAAGGAGCAGAACACCTAGCACAGCAGTTTTTAGATTTCGAACCGGGAATTCATTATCCGCAGTTTCAAATGCAGGCGGGAGTAACCGGAATAAATACTATTCGAATCTACAATCCGGTAAAGCAATCTCAAGATCATGATCCGGATGGAATATTTATTAAAAAATGGGTGCCCGAATTGACAAATGTACCTGTTTCATTTATTCATGAACCCTGGAAAATGTCTGTATTGGATCAGCAATATTCAGGAATTGAGTTGGGTAAGGATTACCCCTTTCCGATAATTGACCTCAAAGAGGCAGCAAGAAATGCTTCCAAGATACTTTACAGCATGAAATCGAACCCAAAGGTAAGGGAAGAAGCGGACA
The DNA here is from genome assembly GCA_964437135.1 of uncultured Roseivirgaceae bacterium. GTDB lineage: Bacteria > Bacteroidota > Bacteroidia > Cytophagales > Cyclobacteriaceae > CAYTFO01. The sequence continues at coordinate 6,671 of CAYTFO010000194.1, forward strand.
GAATTCTAAAAAAACACACAGTAAAAAATAGGTGGCCTTGATGAAACATCGAAAGAAAGGTGATTTGCCATCCAAAATTTGCATTGTATGTGGAAGGCCGTTTACATGGCGGAAGAAATGGGATAAAGTATGGGATGAGGTTAAATATTGTAGCGATCGGTGCAGAAACTCCAAAAACAAAGTAAATTGATATTTAAAATTCTAGTATGTCTAAAGAATCCATAGTAAAAGAATTATTGAAGACTATTCCGCAGGTTGGAAAAGTTGAGTTCATTTCAATTAGACCTGTTAAAAGAGGAGAAACAAAGTCGGTGGAAGAAGTTAAAGTTTCTCAGGAGACTGGTTTGGAAGGTGATCATTTTAGTTCTACCTACAGCAAAAAAAGGCAGGTTACATTTATTCAATCCGAACATCTGGATGTCGTTGGATCTATACTTAATAAGAAGATCGATCCATTACTGACCAGAAGAAATATTGTGGTGAGTGGAATAAACCTTATCTCGCTTAAAGGCATGAAATTTAAAGTAGGTTCTGCAATATTTGAAGGAACCGGAGAATGTTACCCCTGTTCCAGAATGGAAGAAAATTTTGGTCCTGGTGGTTACAATGCTATGAGAGGTCATGGAGGGTTGACAGCAAAAGTGATTGAAGGAGGAGAGATAAAATTGGGGGATCAGGTTAGATTCCTTGATGAATAACCCAGATATTCTGACTATCGGATAAAGCAATAGTCAGAATACCTGAATATTGAGGATCAACTACATGTTGTATGTCCGCAACTCTTACATTTCAGACAGCCTTCCTCAAAAACTAAACCCTGTTCATCTCCGCAATTGGGACATAAATGGTCT
>CAYTFO010000195.1:0-7507 GCA_964437135.1 uncultured Roseivirgaceae bacterium
GCATTCAATGAAAAGATTACATATTTTAAACAGTGACTATAAAGCAAAGCCTTTCCATCCTCATATGACGGTAGCATTTCGGGATTTACGAAAAGCACAATTTACGGAAGCATGGAAGGAATTTGAAAATAAAGAATTTGAGGAGGAGTTTGAAGTTAATTCGATTGTTTTACTAAAGCATAATGGTAAGATATGGGAGATTTTTAAGCAGTTTGATTTTGTAGTTCATCCGCCTAAAGTCGGACAAGTGGAGAATGGTTCATAGAGATAGATCATAGTTCATGGATCATAGAGAATAGAGGATGATGATTCAATGTAATAAGATTATCAACGAACCATGATCCATTAACAATTATCTGTATTACTCCCAGCTAAACGTATCTATCATATTTCTATTGGTGAAGCGAATACTTCTCGCTTTTTCGTCTTTTTCGATAGTTACCAGATTTTCCTGATCGTCAAAAAGTTCGGTTAGGATAGTATTGGTGAGTTCAATTTTCGAAAAAGGATCGAGATTTTTCACTTCAAGATAGCACCACATGACATCCATGTCGGTTTCACCGCCCAGATAATTTGGAATGTATTTTTTACCATCAATTGAGAAGATTAAGTTTCTCTGTAAGTATTCATTTATCGATTGGTGACTAAAAGCAGAATCTTCCGGGTTTGTAATTACCAGTTTCTCCTCGTTTTTATACAGCCGAATGGCATTTTCAAGATCATCCAAAAACAGTCTAACACTGATTTTTAGGTGCTTATCATCTGAATCATAGCTTACATCACAAACACTTACGTGAAAAGGGTGAGTAAGTAGTAGTTTTGCCGTAAGCAAACAAATTGTAATCATATAGGATTATTATTTAGCAAAAATAATGTCTGAATTTAAAATATATTACCAACTGGGAATGGAACATATCCTTGACGTAAATGGATATGATCACATTTTGTTCGTGGTTGCATTAGCAGCTTTGTACGTTATTGATGACTGGAAAAAAGTATTGATTCTGGTAACTGCATTTACAATCGGACATAGCATCACATTAGCATTGGCAACCTTGGATATTATTAATGTAAATAGGGATTTGATTGAGTTTTTGATCCCGGTTACCATTTTTATAACAGCCGTTTCCAATCTATTTATTAATGAAACCTCTTATTTTAATCGCAAAAAGGTATCAATAAATTATGTATTTGCAGCCTTTTTTGGGTTGATACATGGGATGGGCTTTTCAAATTATCTTAAAAGTTTACTGGGACAGGACCGATCGATTCTCACACAACTTCTGGCTTTCAATATTGGTCTCGAAGTTGGCCAGATCATCATCGTTTTGATTTTTATGCTGGGGGGGGTTCTGTTCATCAACATTTTTGGAGTTGGAAGGCGCGACTGGAAAATGATTATTTCCTCTGCGGTGGCAGGTATCGCCATCACCATGATAATAGACAGCAGTTATTTATAGAAAATAAACCAATAGATATGAAATTAACAAGGATACTAATGTTGGCATTTGTCGTATTCCTGGCAAAAGATTTAATGGCACAGGCTGATTGGGAAGGCAAATTTGAGCAACTGGGTACAATGCTACCTACACCTAACAGTTACAGAACCGCTTCCGGAGCACCAGGGCATGAGTACTGGCAAAACAGAGCTGATTACAAAATGGACATTACCATTGATGATGAAAATCAAAGGTTAATAGGTTCAGAAACAATCACCTACTACAATCAAAGTCCGGATGCCCTCGAATATTTGTGGGTTCAATTGGATCAAAATATGAGAGCGCCTGATTCAGATACGCCGTTGATCAGAGGCAGTAATATGAGAGATACACTTTCTTCAAGGTCACTTTACGGATATGTAAATGACTATCCAGGTGGTTTTAAAATTGAGAAAGTAACCAAAGCTGACGGAAGTTCGCAATCCTATATGATCAATAAAACGATGATGCGGATCAACCTTGATCAGCCATTGAAAGCGGGAGAAACCTTCACATTTGGAATTGACTGGTCATACAACATAAATGATCGTATGTCGGAAGGAGGAAGATCGGGTATGGAATATTTTCCAAAAGATGATAACTATCTATATACGATTGCACAGTTTTATCCACGCATGGCAAAGTACAGTGATGTTGAAGGCTGGCAAAACAAACAGTTTTTAGGCAGAGGGGAGTTTACACTGGAGTTTGGAGATTTTGATGTGAATATCACAGTTCCATCCGATTTTATTGTGGGTGCTACCGGAGAGTTATTGAATGAAAAGGATGTGTTGACATCAGATCAGGTGAAGCGATTTAACCAGGCGAAGAAGTCATTTGACAAGCCTTTGATCATAGCAACACAGGAGGAAGCTGTAGCGAGAGAGCAGAAGAAAGCAAAAGGGACAAAAACCTGGAAGTACCGGGCTGAAAATGTGAGAGATTATGCATTTACAGCTTCAAGAAAACTGATCTGGGATGCCATGGCCGTACAGGTTGGAGATAAAACACCTTTAGCGATGTCATATTATCCAAAAGAAGGAAACCCACTTTGGGAGGAGTATTCTACCATTGCGGTTAGACAGACATTGATCACTTATTCAAGAATGACCATAGATTATCCATATCCGGTTGCAATTTCTGTTCATTCGGCAAGCATCGGAATGGAATATCCTATGATTTGTTTCAACTACGGAAGACCTAATGAAGACGGAACCTATAGTGATCGAACAAAATGGGGCATGATCAGTGTGATCATACATGAAGTAGGGCACAATTATTTCCCAATGATCATCAATAGTGATGAAAGACAATGGACATGGATGGACGAGGGTTTGGATACATTTTTACAGTATTTGACTGAGCAGGATTTTGATCCAAACTATCCATCGAGAAGGGGACCTGCAGAAAGAATTGTTCCGTATATGAGAGGTGATTATGGAGATGTCAGACCTATCATGACCAATTCAGAAAACATCCTGCAGTTTGGAAGCAATGCTTACGCAAAACCTGCAACCGCATTGAATATTTTGAGAGAGACAATTTTGGGACCTGAGTTATTTGATTATGCATTTAAAAAGTATGCTGAGAGATGGGCATTTAAGCATCCAAGTCCGGCAGACTTTTTCAGAACGATAGAGGATGCTTCTGCTGTAGATTTAGATTGGTTTTGGAGAGGCTGGTTTTACACTACGGATAAGGTTGATGTAGCGGTGGACAACGTAAAATGGTACAGAATGCAGGAAGAGGAAGAAGGATTGGAGACACGAAATATCAAAGGCTCTGATCAGGCGGTTGATGGAGATGGCAAAAAGGAATTTTCTGAAGAAGCCGAATTATTTGTGTTCGAAGGAGATGACAGCCCGAGATATCGAGGGTTTATGAACAATTTAGATCCGGAAACGATCAAAAAGGGAGTTGCCGGAAAGAATTTTTATGAAGTGACCTTTAAAAATACCGGAGGTTTGGTGACGCCGTTGTTGATCGAGTGGACGTTTGCAGACGGCACGAAAGAAACGGACAAGATTCCTGCCGAAATCTGGAGAATGAACGAGAAGGAGGTAACAAAGGTATTTATGAAGGAGAAAGATGTTGTGAATATTGTGTTGGATCCGGAAAAAAAGACTGCGGATGTGAATACAGACGATAACTTTTTTCCTCGGGTAGAGCAAAAGAGCAGGTTTGATGAGTTTAATGGAGGGGAGTAGCCCTTCGTGAGCCTCAGGGCAAGCGGTGAGAGTTGAATGAGAATTCGTCTGTCAGGCGACTAAATTAAACTTAAAATATAAGAAGAAGCCACTTGGAAAACCGGGTGGCTTTTTTGGTGAGTTGAAATTTGAAGGCTATTTCAATTACAGTTCAAAATGAAGATTTGCGTCATTCTGAGGAGGTTGACAGGAGGAATGTAACAGGACAGGAAGGTTTAATACCGACGTGAGAATCTTTTTTAGTTTTTAATATATATCTCTGGGCTCTTTGCTCCTTCTTCGCGGTCTTTGCAGTTAAAATTGGGAAGGGTGAAGGTTATAACACAGAGGAAGCGGAGAAGGTGCGGAGGACTCGGAGAGAGGATTCTACAGTTAGTCTGTTGTAAATCTATTGATTTCTACTTGTCCGTCCGCAACGTAGTAAAGGCGGATTGTATGTGGTGGCCTTTCTAAGGGATGTAATCGAAAGCATTGCCGAGTTTGATAGGGTTATCTGAATGAAGCTTGAATTCTGAAAACTTTGCGTCTTTTCAGCCAATTGCTTTGTTTAAAGTTTAACTTTTACTGTCAGCTAAAAAATTGATTACAATTTCTGCAAACCCTTTTGGGTTTTCATAAGGAGTCAGGTGACTGCTATTTTCGTCAATAAAAGAATGGCCATTCTGAAATAATTTGGCATTAGAAATAGTGGTTTCCGGTCTGATATAATCATTTTGTCCAGAAATAAACAGAATTTCCCCTTTGTGAGACGCTAAGTCTGTTTCTCGATCCCATTTCATAATTTTCCCATTCATCTGAAACGGATCTGTACCGATAAAGTATGGGCCCATAGGGTTGGTAGCATATGCATTGATGCTTTCCATGAGTTGTGGAGATAATTCGGTTGTCACAGTAGTTTGAGGAAGCCACTCCGTATTGATCAAATTCTGATAATCTTCCATTTGACCAGCGGACTTGAATTGATTTAATCTGTTTTGGAAATCATTGGGGAGTGTTGCTGCTGTATTCAGGATATTTTGCTGTAATTGTTTGCCAGACAGATATCCGTTAGAAATAACGACTTTTTGACTGTAATTGTACTGGAATAGATACTCCAGCAGAAGGGCAGCACCAAAAGAATGCCCTACCAGACAGGTTTCTTTATAATCAAAATGATCTAGTAAGTCATGAATTTCCTTAGCATAACCATTTATTTCTTGATAATGCTGATCATTGCTATTTTGATAGCCTGAGGGTTCATAGATAATTACGGAGTAGATTTCTTCATCAAAAAATGGAAGAAGTCTTGTCAGGTAGGGATAGGTTAGACCAGGTCCGCCGGGAATTAAAAAGATGAGTTTACTTCCTATTCCAGACTTATGAATGTATATGGATTTGTTATTTGCAATTAATTTCATACTTTAGAATGTCTATTAACTGATTGACAGTGAAAGATATATAGTTATGGGAAGAAGAAAAACCCTTCATACAGAAAAGGAGAACTTAATTTTTAATCACTATTTTGTGAATAAGATTAAGCAACTGTATCATCAGGATACCCAGAAGTTTGAAGATGTTATAGAAGTTCTCCCGTTTCATTACTCGATTAATGTTGTGAAGGGCTTTGACTATTTGGCGATGAGCAACAGGACAAGTGAATATTTGAATGTTGAAAACCAGGCAATAATCGAAAAAGGCTTTAGTGGTATCACGCAGCACTTGATCGAACCTGTAAACCTTCAATATCAACTGAGAGTTTTGGAAGCGTATAAGGCGTTGGGTTACACTGATAAATCTGTTAATTATTTTCAATATGTAAAACCGTGGGATGGAGATAAATATAGATGGTTTTTAACGCATAAATTTTTTCTAAGTGAAGAAAGGTTTTTTAATTTCTATTATGAACTGCCGGAATTGGGAGCTGTTGGAAAAGTTCTACAGGATATGCTGGGAGAAAAACCTATCTCAATTGCAGAATATGAAAGCTTCCTAAGTTTAACAAACAAGGAAATGGCGGTAGTTGAATTGATTCATCAGGGATTAAGTACTGGAGAGATTGCAGAAAAACTATTTGTTTCGGAGAATACCATACGAACCCATCGAAAGAATATCTGGCAGAAGTTGGGGATTAAAAATGCCCGAGAGTTGTCGAGGTTTATCTTGAACTGTTAGGGTGTTTCTTTTATTCTTTTGTAAAATAAAAAGTCAAAGTTCTACCTAAAAGTCTAGTATATCATTAGCTTAAATAAGTTTAATTCCAGCTTGAAATATTGCTATTTCATTTATTTTATGACCAAAAAATACCTCATTTGAGGTATTTTATTTGGATTAAGTATTCGGTATTTTTGGCAGACTAAAACACCACACCTATGCAAAGTTTAATTTCTCGTATTGCTAAAGTAAGTTTTTTACTTCTTATTCTATCATATTCAGTTAAAGCTCAGCAGGATTACTATTGGGTTGGAGGCTCCGGTAACTGGAGTGATTTTGCCAATCACTGGGCTACCACATCGGGGGGATCAACCTTTCACAGTCAGGCCCCTACGGCATTAGACAATGTATTTTTTGATGGGAATTCATTTAGTAGTACAAATGAGACTATCATATTTGATGCATTGTATGAGGTGAATAACATGGATTGGTCAGGTTCTAATTTTGAACCGATTCTTCAGGGAATAGGAGGAAATCAGCTTACAATTGGAGGATCTTTTACGGGAGAACAAGGTGTGACCATTGATCTCAACATGATTGTATTCAATTCAACTTTACCAGGAAATAATATAATTTCAGGAGGTACAATACTTCAATCCCCTCTAACATTTAATGGAGTTGGAGGCGTCTGGAACTTACAGGATGATTTGGAATTATCAGGAACAACCGAGGTCTTTCAGATTTCTAATGGAAGTGTGAATACAAACAATTTTCAATTAGATGTTGTGGGTCAATTGTCGGTTGCTACTGCCGGTGCACTTAATTTAGGAACCTCTACTATCAATGTAGGATCGTGGCAGGCAGTAGGTGGAGCAGGTCTAGTTGCAACTCAAGCTACTATTAATTTAGTAAGTGCTGGAGGGGCATTAAATTTCCAAGGAGGAAATTTCACTTATAATTCTGTTAATTTTTTGAGTCCAGTCCAATCTCAAATAAGTGGAAACAATACTTTTTCAGAATTAAATATTGGAGAAGGAATCCTTATGTTCTTGGCCTCTTCTTCAACTCAGACTGTTGCTTCCTTTAATCTGCCAGGTACAGTCACTGATTCTACTACTTTAAGAGCATTATCCCCAGGAGTTCAATCTACTATTCTTCAAAATGTGGGTGTTGCTGAATTGAATTTTGCTAAAATTCAAGATATTAATTTCACAGGTGGGGCACAATTTTATGCGTTTAATTCGGTAGATCTTGGCAACAATACAGGCATCATTTTCAACCCAATTCCTTATATTCAGTCTGTTTCACCATCGAATCAATCCACAGCTGTGCCGGTCACTGAAAATCTGGTGGTTACTTTTAACGAAAATGTGTTTTCAAATACAGGTTCGCTCAAAATTTATGATTCCAATGATATTCTTTTTGAATCCATTCCTGTCGGTAGCGGCCAGGTTACAGGCTCAGGTACTCCAACATTGACATTCGATCCACTCAGCGACTTGGATTTTAACACTGATTATTATGTTTTAATTGACTCCGGACTTGTTCTAAATGGGACCAGTGACCCTTTTCTTGGGTTAAGCAATAAGAATTTTTGGACATTCGATACGAAGATTCCTACCAACCCTACAGACTCCCTCGCCCTCGTTGCATTATACAACTCCACTAATGGACCAAGCTGGAATAATAATA
>CAYTFO010000196.1:0-7504 GCA_964437135.1 uncultured Roseivirgaceae bacterium
GTTTATCGTCCTGACCATATAAATCACGGGTCTGGTTCATGAGGTCTTCGATTTTACGACCACTTAATTTTCCGTAAGCATGATCTTTGTTGTACTTGTCTACATCAAAATATACAGAGCCGTTGGATTCATAAGCATAGCCTTTTTCGAAGATACTATCAATCATTTCAAGCTGCTCCATGAGATGACCGATTGCCGATGGTTCGATATCTGGCTCCAAAGCATTAAAAGTCTTCATTACTCTATGAAAATCATTGGAATACTTCTGAACAATTTCCATAGGCTCCAGATTTTCCAGTTTCGCCTTTTTGCTGATTTTATCTTCTCCAGAGTCTAATAAATGACCTACATCTGTAATATTTCTGACGTATCTGACTTTATAATCGAGAAATTTCAGGTATCTGTAGATGACATCAAAACTTATAAAGGTTCTCACATTCCCCAGATGTACATCACTGTATACGGTAGGTCCACACACATACATACCCACATAGGGTGGGTTTATTGGTTCAAATACCTCTTTTTTTCTGGTAAGTGAGTTTGTAACTTTTAATTTACCTATCATATTTATAGCTCTGAAGTCAATTTATTTTAAAATGGAGAATTATATGCTGTATTTGATTTGAAAATTATTTCATGTAGCTTTGCAATGCAAATATATCATTAAGGATAGAGGGGACAAGCGTCCCCTCTTTTCATTAATACAATTTTTTGAAGAGTGGTAGATACAATTAAGCAGAAAGTTGAGGATTTGATAAGTGATGATGACTCCCTTTACATGGTTGATGTTATTCTAAAAGGTAATAAGGGAGGACAGAAATTAATTGTTTTGATTGATGGAGATAATGGCCTTGATATTGATAAATGCGCTGAAATAAGCAGGAAGCTGGGCCTGCAAATTGAAGAAGAAAACCTGATAGATTCAAGTTACACTTTGGAGGTTTCTTCACCAGGACTGGATATGCCATTAAAACTTGAGAGGCAGTACCAAAAGAATATTGGTCGAAATCTTAAGATTGAAAACAAAGAAGGGCAGCAGGAGAAAGGAAAACTTTTGGAGGTAAGAAAGGAAGGGATTTCAATAGAAATTCAAAAAGGCAAAAAGAAAGAAGTAAAAGAAATAGAATTTAAAGAGATTAATAGAACATTTGTAGAAGTATCATTTAAATAATATGGATGCGGGAATACTAATTGATTCGTTTGCGGATTTTGCAAGAAATAAAAATATCGATCGACCTACTATGATCAGAATTCTGGAAGATGTTTTCAGAACTATGATCAGAAAGAAATATAAGACCGATGATAACTTTGATATCATTATTAATGCTGATAAAGGTGACCTAGAAATATGGAGATTTAGGGAAATTGTAGATGATAACTCAGAGGATATTTGGGATCATGACAAAATAAGCCTTACAGAAGCTCGTCAGATTGAACCTGACTTTGAAATAGGAGAGGAAGTAGCGGAAGAAATTCAGCTTTTACATTTCGGAAGAAGAGCTGTAATGACAGCAAGGCAAACCTTGATTCAAAAAATTAAAGACCTTGAAAAAGACATCCTTTTTCATAAGTATAAGGATCTTGTTGGTGAGATTATCAATGGAGAAGTTTACCAGGTTCTTAGCAGAGAGGTGCTTTTAATTGATGGTGAAGGAAACGAGCTGCAATTACCTAAATCAGAACAAATACCAAAAGACAGATATAGAAAAGGGGAATCTGTAAGAGCAATTGTTCACAGGGTGGAAATGCACAATGGTAATCCAAGAATTGTATTATCCAGAACTTCCGGTACTTTCCTTGAAAGATTGTTCGAGAGTGAGGTTCCTGAAGTTTATGACGGTTTGATCACCATTAAGAAAGTAGTGAGAGAACCAGGCGAAAGAGCAAAGGTGGCAGTGGAGTCTTATGATGACAGAATTGATCCGGTAGGAGCATGTGTTGGTATGAAAGGTTCAAGAATTCACTCTATCGTGAGGGAACTCCAGAATGAAAATATTGATGTTATCAACTTTACTGATAATATGGAACTGTACATTGCCCGAGCTTTAAGCCCGGCGAAAATACAGAGTATGAAAATCGATACAGAAAATGAGCGAGTTTCAGTTTATCTTAAGCCAGATCAGGTTTCATTGGCAATTGGTAAGGGAGGACAAAATATAAAACTTGCAAGTAGGCTTGTAGGATACGAAATTGATGTTTTCAGAGAACTTGATGAATTAGAGGATGAAGATGTAGATCTGGACGAATTCACAGATGAAATTGAAGGCTGGATCATTGATGAATTGAAAAGAATAGGGCTTGATACAGCCAAAAGTGTATTAAAATTAGGAAGGGATGATCTGGGCAGAAGGACAGATCTGGAAGAAGAGACAATTGACGAAGTATTGTCTATTCTTAATAAAGAATTTGAATAAGATATTGTTATCGCATAAAAGTAACGAATGTATAGACTTAGTCAGGTAGCCAGAAAATTAAACGTTGGAAGGACCACGATAATTGATTTCCTTACAGGGAAAGGGTTTGAAGTAGATTCAAGTCCTAACTCTAAAATTACGGATGAACAATTTTCACTTTTATCCAAGGAGTTTGAAAACTCGGCTATGGACAAAGAAGAAGCATCCGGACTTGTAATTGGAGGCAAGAGATCAGATAACCTTGTAATAAAGGATGATTTACCTGAGCCGCCGAAGGAAAATGAGGAGGAACAAATTCTTATAAAGGATAATGCGACTCCGAAGATTGAAGAGGAGCCTAAAAAGGAGGAACCTAAAAAAGAGGAGAAGCAACCAGATGTGGTTGAAAAACCAAAACTTGAAGGGCCTAAGGTTCTAGGTAAAATAGATCTTGATTCAGCTAACAAGCCTAAGAAGAAAGCTGAAGAGCCGGAAGTAAAATCAGAAGAAAAAACTGAGGAGAAGAAAGAAGTTGCAGCAGAAAAACCTGAACCTAAAGAAGAGGTCAAAGAGGAATCTGTAGTTCAAAAGAAGGAGGAGGTTAAAGAAGAGAAGCAGGAGAAAGTAGAAGAAAAGAAAGAAGAGGTTGAAGCGAAGAAAGAGGAACAAAAAGCTCCTGAGAAACCTGAGGCCGATGATGAGAAAGTAATTGAGGCAAAAGCAAACTCCTTAAAAGGACTAACTGTACTAGGTAAAATTGAACTTCCCGATAAACGAGAAAAAAAGAAAGAAAAACCAGTAGCATCTTCTGATCAATCAAAAGAAAGACAGAAAAGGCCTAGAAAAAGAATTTCTTCAAGTAAACCAGACCAGCAGAACAATAGACGAGGAGGAGGACAGGATAGAAGGCCTCAACAAGGAAGAAAAAGAGGAGGTAAGGATACTCGTAAAACTGAAGAACTTTCAGACAAAGAAATTCAGGACAAGATCAAGGCAACTCTTGCTAAATTGTCTGGTGGCGGAAAAGCAGGTTCTCATAGTCGTTCAAAATACAGAAAGGATAAAAGAACAGCAAAAGCGGAGGATCAGCATGAGAGGCAGATGCAGGAGCTTGAGGATTCCAAAACTCTGAAAGTAACTGAATTTATTTCTGCCAGTGATCTTGCTTCACTTATGGATGTAAGTGTAAACGATGTGATCTCAACCTGTTTGAGTTTAGGGATGTTTGTTTCCATAAACCAAAGACTAGATGCAGAGTCTATAACAATCATAGCAGATGAATTTGATTACGAAGTTGATTTTTCAGCTTCAGAAGAGGAGACCGAAGTAGAAGAAGTCATAGATACAGAGGAAGACCTGAAACCCAGGGCTCCAATTGTGACAATCATGGGTCACGTTGACCATGGTAAAACATCCTTGCTCGATTTCATTCGAGACTCAAAGGTGACAGAAGGCGAAGCAGGTGGAATCACCCAGCATATCGGTGCATATGATGTAACAACAGAGGACGGGAAAAGAATTGCATTTCTTGATACTCCTGGTCACGAAGCTTTTACAGCGATGAGAGCAAGGGGAGCAAAAATTACTGATGTGGTAATTATTGTGGTTGCTGCAGATGACGCTGTCATGCCGCAAACTAAAGAAGCAATCAATCACGCTCAGGTTGCGGGGGTTCCCATTGTTATTGCGATCAATAAGGTTGATAAGCCAAATGCTAATCCTGAAAAAATTAAGGAAGAATTATCTAATATAAATATTCTGGTTGAGGACTGGGGTGGAAAATACCAGTGTCAGCATATTTCAGCAAAAACAGGAGAAGGTATCGATGAATTACTGGAGAAAGTATTGCTTGAAGCTGAACTACTCGACCTGAAAGCTAACCCTGAAAAACCTGCAGTAGGTTCTGTAATTGAAGCTACATTGGATAAAGGTAGAGGGTATGTAACTACCATAATGGTTCAGGCAGGCACACTTAAAATCGGGGACGTGCTATTGGCCGGATCTTACTTCGGTAAGGTTAAAGCCATGTTTGACCACAGAGGAAGAAAACTAAAAGAAGCTCCACCTTCGACACCGGTATTGATGCTGGGATTAGATGGAGCACCACAGGCTGGTGATAAATTCAATGTGATGGAATCTGACCGGGAAGCACGTGAAATTGCAACCAAAAGAGAGCAGATTCAGAGGGAACAATCAATCAGAACTAAGAAACATATTACATTGGATGAGATTGGTCGAAGATTGGCAATCGGTTCATTCAAAGAGCTAAACGTAATTGTTAAGGGAGATGTGGATGGATCTGTTGAGGCACTTTCCGATTCATTGTTGAAATTATCTACGGAAGAAATTGCAGTTAATATAATCCATAAAGGCGTTGGACAAATCTCTGAATCAGACGTATTATTGGCCTCTGCATCAGACGCCGTAGTTGTTGGTTTCCAGGTAAGACCTTCTGGTGGAGCCAAGAAAATCGCAGAAAATGAAGAGATAGAGATCAGACTTTATTCGATCATCTATGATGCAATCAATGATGTGAAAGATGCAATGGAAGGTATGCTTGCACCGACAGTTGAGGAGGTGATAACCGGAAATATTGGAGTGCGTGAAGTATTTAAGATTTCGAAAGTAGGTACCGTTGCCGGTTGCTACGTCACAGACGGATATGTGAAGAGATCGAACAACGTACGACTTATTCGTGATGGAATTGTAACCTATGATGGCGAAATTAATCAGCTGAAAAGGTTCAAGGATGATGTAAACGAAGTCAAATCTGGTTACGAATGTGGTATCAGCATCAAAAACTTCAACGATATCAAAGTTGGGGATGTCATTGAAGGATACGAGAAGCGAGAGGTTAAGAGAACACTTTAGACATAATAATTAATAGATTAATTTAGGCCTGTTGCAGAATGTGACAGGCTTTTTTTATCTATTTTCAAACCACTCCATTATTCTACTGTCAACTTTCGGAGCTGACTTAAAATCTATGTCGGCCGAAATAGCCCATCTCTCCAACCGAGAAATACCGGCTCGACCAACATAATTCTCTTTTGAATTGTAAATAGAATTTGACATTGCTTCTTCGACATTTACAAAATCATATTCCCTTTCTTTAAAATAGTCTATTATCTCATCTAGGTAATCACCATTGATATGATTTGCGTGTATCAATAATATCTGGGATATGGTGTCAGATTTCAATTGAATATGAAGGTTTTCATAATGATCAATGTAATCCTTCATGTGTTGGACATATAAATTACCAATTATCTCTTTTCGCTCATCATCACCGTTTTTTAAAGCACTGATATACAATGCATTAAATATCCATTCTGAATTGTCTATGGTTACAGGGACATTTATATATCCATTATTAACTAAAAAATCTTCTATGCTTTTCTTTTTTTCCTCCGTGGGACCTGTTTGCAAATAAGGATATCTGTAATATTTGGGATATTTCTTTTCTTCATCCTTCCATATTTATTTTAAATAAATTTCACCTTTTAAAATATCTTGCTGGTAATCTTCTACAGAAACATTGTTAAGCGAACCGTGAGAATAGGTGTGATTTCCCAGGTAATATCCATTCGATTCCCAAAGACTTAAAGTTCTTTTTCTGGCTTCTTCCTTCTCTGGGTTATTGAATATTTTTCCTTCATTCACAAATCCTATGGCTGGTATTTTGTTTTTATTAAACACATCCAGGATATTTTGAGTAGCTTCATATTCCAACTCTGTTGAAATTCCAACCACAAAAGGAAGGTCATCAACAAAAATTGCCACTTTCTTTACTTGTGGAAATGCAGTGAAAGAAATTGCCACATTAAATAGCAGTAAATTTATTATTGTCTTCATGGTATATTTAAACAAAATGATGCTTAAGAGCATTTATAGATATTATTATCTTAATAGAAAGTAATTAATCAAAATATCATGAAAAATCTTAGAATACTGGCCTTATCTTTTTTATTAGTTTCTATTTGGGCCATTTCCAGCTGTGAAGATGGAGTAATAGATCAGGTTACTTATAAAGTGACCGTTGTAAATAATGGAGAGGATGACGTTATTATATTTTGGAAGATTGAGGACAATGATTTCGAGGAAGTTGGAGAAATCTCTAACGGAGAATCTTTAGAAGTTAGACCCCTTGCAATCAATGCCGAGAATGTAATTGAAGCGAGGCTATCCGATGGTACTATTTTAGTTACAGAAAGTTATAATCAATCAGATGACACTGATCAAACTTTGGAAATAAACTAATACAGGTTTAAAATTTCAAAGAAGTTTGAATCTGTCAGTCTTTAATTGGCATTCTGTTAAACTCCTTTTTTCTATCAAATAGGTATCTGTAAGTATGGTGTGTTTTGACGATTTCACCACCAATATTCTTTGCTACAGAGATCATTTTAGGGTTAAAGTCGCCTATCCAGTTCATCTCAATGTAATCATATAATTTATGCACCTTCAGCATGTCATAATATGTAAGAATAATAGCAGCATCTACCCCTTTTCTTTGATGTTCAGGCACAACTCCAAATACTAATCCCATCAGTTTTTTATTTGATTTGATAATTTTGTGATGCCATAGAAACTTTATTTTCCCAATCAAATCAAGTTTGCCATTTAGCTTTTTAAATATCTGGTTCATTTCGGGTAAACTTACAAAAAAAGTAATCGGATCATTTTTGTAATACCCAAACCAGATCACCTTTTGATCCATTACAGGTTTGAGTTGCTTCATTATATTTTGAGCCTGTAAACTGGTCGTTTCATTTACTCCTGCATGTCCAGCCCACGCCTTGTTGTAAACTGATCTGAAGTCTTCTGCGTATTCTTTGGCTTTCTTCAATTCTATATGTTTAAAACTGTAATTTGGGTCTTTTAGAACTTTTGAACCTTTTTTACTCACAGTTTCATCCAGTGGATCATAAACAGGCCTACCAAATGTATATTGCCTGAAATAGACTTTAAAACCATAATTTTCAAACAAATTTTGGTAATAGGGGAAATTATAATTGCATTGAAAGTTGGGCTCTAAATCAAACCCTTCTACCAGCAACCCCCACCATGCATTTCGGTCTCCAAAATTTATGGGCCCGTCCATGGCATCC
>CAYTFO010000197.1:0-6109 GCA_964437135.1 uncultured Roseivirgaceae bacterium
CTGGCAGCTTTACATGCTTTTTTGTAGATAGGCCAGACATTGATTTTTTCTGAACAGAAAATTGAAGATTTCAGAGGCCAAACATACAATTCACTAAAGGAGAATGGTCTTCCTTCTTCTGTTTTAGAAGCCTCACAAAATTATGGTGAATTAGTTGCTGATCACATCTTAAACTGGGCGGATAAAGACAATTATAAACAAACCAGAACATTCCCAAAATATACCATAAAAGATGAGGATGAATACTGGAAACCCACACCTCCTGATTACATGGAAGGTATCGAGCCTCATTGGAACAAAATCAGGACTTTAGTTTTGGATTCAGCAGGTCAGTTTCCTCCGGTAGAGCCATTGGAAATTTCCATGGATGAAAACTCAGAATTTTATAAACAATTAATTGAAGTTTATGAAGTGGGAGGCAGCCTTGATGAAGAACAGTCGGAAATAGCAAAATTCTGGGACTGCAATCCATATGTATCTCATCACAGAGGACATGCTATGTTTGCTACAAAGAAGATTACTCCGGGTGGTCATTGGATGGGAATCACTGCAATTGCTACAAGGAAAGCAAATAGTAGTTTTGATGAAACCATACATGCTTATGCGATGGTTTCTATTTCACTATTCGACGCATTTATTTCCTGCTGGGATGAAAAATGGAGAAGCATAGTGGTTCGCCCTGAAACTCTCATTAACCAGTATTTAGATGATAATTGGGTGCCATTATTACAAACTCCTCCCTTCCCTGAATATACCAGTGGACATAGTGTTATTTCCAGGGCGGCAGCGATTACTTTGACGGATATTTTTGGCAATGACTTTTCATTTAAAGATACCACAGAAGTGGAATATGGGCTTCCGGCAAGGAACTTTGACTCTTTCCTTCAGGCATCAGAAGAAGCAGCAATAAGTAGATTATATGGGGGGATCCACTACATTATGGCAATTGAAAATGGGGTGACTCAGGGAGAAAAAGTAGGTAAGCATGTAATTTCAAATGTAGAGTCTTATAACAGAAGCCTGGCTGAAAATAAATAGTATAATGAAGAAATTTTCTTTCCTTGTTTTTATAATCTTAGCGATTTTTTCCTGCGAGCAAAAAATTCAGGAAATATCCAGTTCGTATGATTTATTTAAACCCTGGCAGATCTATCCGGAGCTTTTTAAAGAGGTTCAGCTATCTGGTATTTTTGAAGATTCTAAAACCTTTGTAGACTGTGTGCCTTTAAAAAAACCTGAAATCATAAGAGAACAGTTCCAGTCTCAGAAGAATGAAGCAAACTTCGATTTAGAGAAATTTGTTAAAGAAAATTTTGAGTTACCGACACAACCCAACAATGATTCCTTTGAATCTAAAAAAGAGTTTGAAGAGCATCTAAATAACCACTGGAGTTATTTAACCCGGGAAACTACCGAAATTGATTCTTTTACAACTTTAATTCAGCTTCCAAATCCATATATAGTTCCGGGAGGAAGATTTAGAGAAATTTACTACTGGGATTCTTATTTTTCTATGATAGGGCTTGGTGTTTCAGGTAAGGTAGAACTAGTGGAGTCAATGCTAGACAACTTTGCATACTTGATGGATACAGTTGGTTACATTCCAAATGGCAACAGAACCTATTTCATGGGAAGAAGTCAGCCCCCATTTTTTGCCTCTATGATTAATTTATATGCTCAACTGGAATCACGTGAAGCTTCTTTAAAATATTTGTCAGCGCTGGAAAAGGAATACAACTTCTGGATGAAAGGAAGTGAAATTGTAGGCGATAGTTTACAGGTTTTTGAAAGAGTAGTTTACTACAAAGGCTACGTTCTAAATAGATATTTTGATAATGCAGGGGGACCCAGAGAGGAATCTTACAGGGAAGATTTGGAGCTTGCAAAGGAAGTTGAAAACCTAGAACAATTATTTTTAGATTTAAGAGCAGCATGTGAATCTGGCTGGGATTTTAGTTCAAGGTGGTTTGATGAATCAGGAAAATTCAGTTCTATAAGAACAACTAAGATTTTACCAATTGATCTAAATTCTTTGCTTTACAATACAGAACTTGAATTGGCCAAACTGTACAGACAAATGGATAAGCCGGAGACCAGCCATAAGTATTTGAAAAAAGCAGAAAGTAGATATCAGGCCATAAATGAGGTTTTTTGGAATGAAAAACAAGGTATGTTTCAGGATGTATTGTGGCAGGATAGCATTTTTACTGGAGTAATTTCAGCAGCCAGCTATTATCCGATGTATTTTAAAGCAGCAAACTTTAACAACGCAGAAATTCAGACAATTTCATTGGCTCGACATTTAGTGACAGATGGAGGAGTACTAACAACTGTAAATACGTCAGGTCAGCAATGGGATGCACCAAATGGTTGGGCACCACTCCAATGGATTGCTTACAAGGGCCTGCAGCATTATGGTAAAAATGAAATGGCTGAGCAGGTAAAAGAAAGCTGGCTTGCGGTTAACCAAAAAGTTTTTGCTAATACAGGAAAAATGATGGAAAAATATAATGTTTCCGATACTACTTTAATAGCTGGAGGTGGTGAATATCCAAATCAGGACGGTTTTGGTTGGACAAATGGCGTTGCTCTTGGTATGCTAAAAGCAGAAACTGCATATTGATCTGCCCTAAAACCAATAGTTATCTTATTATTTTTTAAACTTTTCAATTCCAAACGTTTGTATTGAAATAATACAAATTTGCATCCTTAATTATTGGGGAATTTTGCCATTTTATTATTAATATGGTAATCTGAACAACTTAAATACCCCCTGTAAATGGAGAATGTTGCACTAAATTTTATTGATATATCCATAATAGTGATTTATATCATTGGGATTATTTGGTATGGAATATCAAAAGGAAAACAGGAGACATCTGAGGATTACTTTCTGGCTGGAAGAAACATGACCTGGCCGATAGTTGGGATTTCATTATTTGCTGCCAATATTGGTAGTAATACACTAATCGGACTCTCTTCAGATGCCTATCAAACCAATACAGCTGTATATAATTATGAGTGGATGGCAGCAGTTGTGCTGGTGTTTTTCTCTATTTTCTTTCTGCCTTTTTATTTAAAATCAAAGGTTTACACAATGCCTGAATTTTTAGAAAGAAGGTATGATAGCAGGTCAAGGTATTATTTCTCTTTTATTACTATTGTTGGTAATGTTATAATTGATACAGCTTCTGGGTTGTATGCCGGAAATCTGATTCTCAAAATAATCTTTCCCGAAATACCCTCAACCTACATAATTCTGGGCCTTGCACTGGCTGCAGCAGCATATACGATTCCAGGTGGACTATCTTCAGTAGTTCATACGGAAGTAATACAGGCAATTTTACTTATTCTCGGCTCAGTAATCTTAACTGTATTCTGTTTAACGGAAGTTGGAGGCTGGAACGGTTTTATGGCTGGTCTCGGAGACTTATTTAATGCAGGATATATTTCTAAGCCACCGGATGAGGTGTTTAGTATGGCAGGTCCGATAGATGATGATTATATGCCCTGGACCGGACTTTTATTTGGAGTGCCACTATTAGGTTTTTATTTCTGGGCAAATAATCAGTTTATGGTTCAGAGAGTGTTGAGTGCAAAAGACCTAAACCATGGAAGATGGGGTGCATTGTTTGCAGGTTTGATGAAAATTCCGGTGATTTTCTTTATGATTTTCCCGGGTGTAATGGCGATTGTGTTGTTTTCAGACCTGGATATCAGTGGCCTGAATTATTATATTACAAATGAAGCAGGTAATCAGGTCATTTGTAAAAATTTGGAAGACTGTCCAAATATGACCTATCCGGTTCTCCTCTATCAGCTTCTGCCCACTGGAGTTTTAGGACTTGTAATAGCCGGGTTATTAGCTGCCATGTCGTCAAGTATTTCAGCAACACTAAATTCTGCATCTACATTGATCACAATGGATTTTGTTACGAAAATGTCCCCAAATCTATCCAGTAAGCAGTTAGTAAGAGTAGGTCAAATCGCTACAGTTGCTTTGGTGCTTTTGGCGGCATTTTGGACTCAATACATTGAACAGATATCAGATTCACTCTGGGAGTACCTGCAGCTAGTACTTGGTTTTATTGCTCCTCCTGTTGTTGCAGTGTTTCTGGTTGGTCTTTTCTGGAAAAGAGGGAATGGCAATGGAGCTTTTGCAGCATTGATTGGGGGGCTCATTATCTCGGCTTATTTTATTGCTTCCGTAGCATATGACTTATCACCCGCACTAAATGAAATGCATTTTCTTCACAAGGCTCCGGTTTTGATGGTGGCATGTATGTTAATACATTTCGTTGTCAGTAGCATGACAGCTGCACCTGCAGAGAAATCAGTAGAGGGGCTTACCTGGAATATTAATCTTTTTAGAGCAGAAACTAAAGAATTAGAAGGGTTGCCATGGTATAAGAACTACAGGATCTTAGCAATTATATTATTAATTATCACGGCAATTGTTGTGGGATATTTTTGGTAAAAGTTATGAAATATATAATAGCATTAGATCAGGGTACAACAAGTTCAAGGGCTATACTTTTTGATGAAACAGGAAAGATAGTCAGTGTCAGGCAAAAGGAATTTACACAGTATTTTCCAAAGTCTGGTTGGGTAGAACATGACCCTGAAGAAATTTGGACATCTCAATTTGAGGTTTTTAGGTCACTGATAAACGAATCGAAGGTATCGCTCTCAGATAT
The DNA here is from genome assembly GCA_964437135.1 of uncultured Roseivirgaceae bacterium. Classification (GTDB taxonomy): domain Bacteria; phylum Bacteroidota; class Bacteroidia; order Cytophagales; family Cyclobacteriaceae; genus CAYTFO01. The sequence continues at coordinate 4,698 of CAYTFO010000197.1, forward strand.
TGCCGGAATTGGTATAACAAATCAAAGAGAAACAACAATTGTTTGGGATGCTTCTAGCGGTGAACCTGTATATAATGCAATAGTATGGCAGGATAAAAGAACCTCTGATTATTGCCAGGAATTGAAAAAGCAGGGACTTAGTGACAAGTTCAGGGCAACTACAGGTTTAGTGATAGACTCTTATTTTTCGGCAACGAAGGTGAAATGGATTTTAGATAATGTCGAAGGAGCCAGGGAACAGGCTGAAAAAGGTGAACTGAGAATGGGTACAGTTGACAGTTGGTTGATTTGGAAACTGACGAAAGGAAAATCTCACGTTACTGAATATACTAATGCTTCCAGAACATTAATTTATAACATAAAGGATAGAAAATGGGATGAGGAGCTTTTGAAGATTTTTGATATTCCAAAATCCATGCTGCCGGATGTACTTCCATCATCAGCACATTTTGGTGATTTTTCTATCAAAGGAGTAGATATTCCCATTTTAGGTGTAGCAGGTGATCAACAAGCAGCACTATTTGGGCAGGCTTGCAATGAAAAGGGTAATGCAAAAAATACCTATGGAACCGGTTGCTTCATGTTGATGAATATGGGTAATGATTTCCTTACTTCCAAACATGGACTTCTGACTACAATGGCCTGTAGCGTGGATGAAAAACCGGTTTATGCCTTGGAAGGAAGTATTTTTATAGCGGGAGCAGCTATTCAATGGCTTCGTGATGCAGTAAAAATTATTGATCATGCTGAAGATTCGGATTACTATGCTAAGAAAGTCGAAGGTCATGACGTCTTTTTGGTGCCTGCATTCGCCGGACTTGGAGCTCCTTACTGGGACCAGTATTCGCGTGGAGCAATATTTGGTCTAACCAGAGATACAGGAAAAAATCACATAATTAAAGCATCATTAGAATCTATAGCTTATCAGGCAAAAGACGTACTTCTTGCCATGGAAGAAGATACCGGTGTAAAAGTTGATTGTCTCAATGTCGATGGGGGGGCTACAGCAAATGATTATCTGATGCAATTTCAATCTGATATACTGGGAATCGATATTGACAGACCTGTGATTACTGAATCCACAGCATTAGGTGCTGCTTTTCTAGCTGGTTTGAAGGCAGGCATCTGGACTCTGGATGATCTAAAAAAGGTAAGAAAAACAGAAAAGAGATTTGAAAGTAAACTAGATGCTTCAACAAGAAGTAAACTATATAAAACCTGGAAAAAGGCGGTAGAAAGAACACTGAACTGGATCGAATAATATTATGAATTGTTTTAATTCTGGAGAAAGAAAAAATCTCATTGATAAAATAAAAAATACAAATTATGACCTAATTGTAATCGGAGGAGGTATTACTGGGGCAGGAATTGCGCTGGATGCAGCTTCAAGAGGTCTTATGACCTTATTAATT
>CAYTFO010000197.1:6119-7258 GCA_964437135.1 uncultured Roseivirgaceae bacterium
AAGATATTTGAAGCAATTTGAGATAGCACTTGTTCGGGAAGTAGGAAGAGAACGAGCGGTTGTTCATAAGCTTGCACCACATCTCGTTAAGTCAGAGAAAATGCTTTTACCCTTAATTAAAGGAGGCACATATGGAAAAATGCTGACCTCTCTTGGTCTCATGGTCTATGATGTCCTTGCAGGTGTCGAAAAAGTAGATCAAAGAAAAATGCATTCTAAGGAAGAAACATTGAATATTGAACCTTTAATCAAGCCTGATATCCTCGAAGGTGGAGGAATTTATGCCGAATACAGAACAGACGATGCGAGATTAACAATCGAAGTATTGAAAACCGCTTCTCAGTTTGGTGCTGATATTATCAATTATGCAGAGGGAACAGAGTTTATTTATAAAGAAGGGAAAATAGAAGGTATACATATCCAGGATAATCTTGATGGCGAAAATTTTAGTGTAAGAGCACGAAATACAATCAGTGCAGCGGGTCCTTGGGTCGATGAAATGCGAACAAAGGATAAATCGCTCCAGGGGAAGCATTTGCATCCAACAAAAGGTGTTCATATCGTGGTGTCTCATGATAGGTTCCCTGTAAATCAGGCAGTTTATTTTGATGTACCTGATGGTAGAATGATTTTTGCGATTCCGAGGGGTAGAATTACGTATGTTGGAACAACTGACACTGATTATAAGGGAGATCTCGATGATGTCAGAACAGACCTTGCAGATGTAAAATATCTTGTTGATGGGGTCAACCACATTTTCCCTGAAGTAGATTTGAAAGTTGAAGATGTTGAATCTACATGGGTAGGTCTACGTCCGTTGATTGAAGAGGAAGGAAAATCGGCGTCAGAGCTTTCCAGAAAAGATGAGATTTTTGAATCGAAATCAGGGCTACTTTCTATCGCGGGTGGAAAGCTTACTGGCTACAGAAAAATGGCGGAAAGAATAGTTGATAAAATAGCCCAAAGAGAGAGTGAAAAGAATATCAAATCTTCAAAAACCGAAAAAATACCCCTTACCGGAGGTGAATTTAAGAATGCAATTGAGGTTGATGCCTACACTCTAGATCTTGAAGAAAGATTAAATGCAATTGGATTAGGAACGTATGCAGACTATTTAGTCGGAAATTATGGTAAGCAAT
>CAYTFO010000198.1:0-5471 GCA_964437135.1 uncultured Roseivirgaceae bacterium
AAAAACTAAAGTATTCTTACTTAAAATAGGTGGTTTTGACACACATGCTCAGCAAGTCGAATCCTATGACCCAACTTTGGGAGGTCATGCGGCATTGCTGTATCATATTTCCACTGCCATGGCTGCGTTTCAACGTGATCTATCCAATCGTGGATTAAGTAATCGTGTCCTTACGGTTACAATGTCTGAATTTGGAAGGAGAATTGGTTCTAATGGAAGTTATGGAACAGATCATGGTACAGGTGGAGCTGTTATGCTTTTTGGAAGAAATGTTAATCCAGGAGTTTTCGGAAATAACCCAGATCTGAACGAAAATAATGTTGGAATGCAATATGACTACAGGAATGTGTATGCATCCATTTTAAGAGACTGGTTAGAAGTTGATGAAGCTACTATTCAAAATGATATTTTCTTCGGAAATTATTTAAATACTGACCTAAAACTTGTAACTGAAAAAATACTGGGTGAAGATACTTTCTATACAGAACGTTATGCTGTAGATAATATTTATCCCAATCCCGCTTCTGATTACATTTATTTGAAATATCGATACAATGCTCCTCACACCGCAACTGTTACTTTGACGGATGTAAACGGGAAAGAATTGTATCGAAAAGCCCTAAAAAATCAACAGGGGGAACATAAGGAAAAAATCCAGTTAATTGATTTAGCAAGGGGAACATATTTTGTAAAATTCGAAAGTGAGATGCTGAAACGCACTCAGAAACTAATTATTAAATGATATTTTTTGAGAAACGCCGAATCATATTAGGATTCATAGGGATTTTAATATTTTCTTTTTCTTTCGGTCAAAGAAAACTCCCAAAAGATCAGTTTGCGAGTTTTCTAAAACAGCAATGGTTGATTGGGATTGATATTGGAACAAATCTAACTCAACCTATAGTAACGGAGAGGATTAATGGTATTACCAATTTTGATGATGAAACCATTTATGATCACGACTACCAGGGTTTTTCAGATCCGGGGATTCAGGCTGGTCTGTACATTACATACTATATTAAAGGTCTTTCTATAGCCACTCAACCTCAATATCGGAGAATTTCATACAGCTATTTAAATACCTACGAATGGGGAGATAATCCACCTGAGCTTCTTACACTTGACCTTGAATCGAAGGAAAGAATTGACTATGTTCAAATTCCTTTGATTTTTAAGTATGACATTCTTAAAAATAAAATTAAGCCTTATGCATTTGGAGGAGCATACATGAGCATCCTAATGTCTGCTACTAAACGTTTATCAACCACACAAACAGATTATTTTAGTGGTGTTCCTATTGAAAGTGGTGTAGAAGAATCAATCATAGGTGTTGATAATCAATATGAAAACCTTCATTATGGTGTTTTGGGTGGGATTGGTGTAGCCTATGATTCGGAAAGTAATGTAAGGATAGCTCTGGAGCTCACTTACCAACAGTCATTGACAAATATTATAGACACTTCTCAAAGATTTACAGAAAATCAGGTTTCCAGCCTGGGATTGGTTTATGATGACCTACTGTATAGTAATTTTGGCGCAAGTATTCAGTTTTTATTCCCTCTTAAATACATCAGTTCACAATTTAAATCGATATAAATGTCATTATTGATTCGTAGATATTCTTTCATAGTATCGGCATTATTTTTTTTAGCCTGTAGTGAAGAAACTGTTGATGAAATCTCATTCGGAAAAATTCTGGATGATAATTCATATACCAATTCCTACGAACCTGTTGGGTTGGTAGAAACAAATGATGGAGGTGCTGTGATCATCACCAATGTGATTTCAGATGCTACAAATTATCCAAATATTTCAGTCATTAAAGTGGATGAAGAAGGGAATTGGGTGAATCAATTTTCTGCTCCTGAAAACTATGTTTTTGCATTGGGAAATGTAATGCAGCTAGATAGTATAATCTATTTTGTTTGTATGGAAAACACAACTTTTAGAGCCAACCTTGCCAGCGTAAATCAGGATGTTTCTTTTCTGAATTTTGATGCACTGATAGGTAGCTCATTTCCCCTGGCTGCAGAACTTATCAATGATCAAATTAATTTACTACACTACGATGCAGAAGATAAACAGTCGATACTTTCTGCTTTCAACACTGATGGATCTTTAAATAACAGAGTGTCTTATACAATAGGCGAAGGAAGTGATGCAGACCCAATTATTCTTAATCATTATGCACAAAGAAAATCGAGATTACCTTTTGAAGTCGGAGAATCTGCTTCTGATGGTATTTACTTTAATGGTTTATATAATTTTTCATTCTCATTAGTGTTTTCAAATTTCGCAGACTCACCAGCCGGTGTTATTCTAGGACAGGGAACAAATAGTGGAATTTCATCTATTACTCCTCTAAGCTCAGGCTCATATGGCGTTGCCGGTTTTCAGTTTGAACAAAATTTTATAAGACCCACCACAACATTACAGGAATCAGGAGTATCAAGTTCTATTGATTATTTCGATAGAGATTTTGTTGAGCTTAAATCAAATTCAATTGTTAAAATCACTGAATATCAACTAAATAATACTACATATATTATTGCAGCAGCAGAAACAGAAGGTAGGCAAATAGTTCTGTATTTTTACGATGTTAGCGGCTTACTGGTCAATACAAAGTATATCGGATTTCTGAATGCTTTTACTCTTGGGGATATCGTTGTTACAACAGATAACTCATTACTTGTATTGGGCAGCACTTATGTCGGAGGAAGATTTGAAAGGATTTTTATTGAGAAAATATCAGAGATTCAAATGAATACTCTCCTCAAATAAACTATTCTTCATAGAATACAAAGATTTCGGTTCTTCGGTTTATCATGTGATCTTCTTCAGAACATTCAATACCGTCTATACAATTATTTAGGGGCTCTAATTCACCCCTTCCTTCATAACGAATTCTATCAGAAGTAATCCCTTCTTTTATTAAATAATTAGCTACAGACTCTGCCCGTTTTGTTGATAATTCAAAATTATACTCTTTTTCACCTTTGGAATCAGTATGGGCCATGATCAAAACCTTTATCTCAGGATATTCTTTCATCTTTCTTGCAAGAGTATCTAAGGTTGGGATATGCTCATCTGAAAGTACATATTTATCAACTTCATAGAGTATATCAGATAAAGTAATAGTTTCCATTTTCTTTACTCTTTCCAGGTAGTATGTTTTTATTAATCTCGGTTCATCAATATTGAGTGTATCTATTAAATAATTAAAATTCTCATCAGCATTTATTTCAAGAATTAAATTAGCACCAGCTTTAGCTTTTAGCTTGACAATTCCGTTTGCATTAGCTGCGAACTCTTCATGTATTTTATCATCCAGATTAGATAACAATACCCAGGCATTTGGGATAGCCTGGAAATCATCTGAAGTTTTAACCTGAACATCCAGCTCAAAAGTTCTATCCAGTTCTATCTTTATGATTTTATTAAACTGATCAATGTAAAATGAATTATTATAATCAAAATAAGGAGGTTTTCGTACTACAACTTCATAGGAATCTGATAAATATACTTGTAAATCAGCGATACCATTCTTGTCCGTTTTTAGTTCTTCCCTATTTGTAATATCATTTTTATCTATGACTATAATCTCGGCATCTTTAATTGGAGATTCATCATATTGAAAGCTTACTTGTAATTGAAGAAAGGCTCTCTCCTTCCGATTTGAAATAAACTTAAAAATATCATCATTTCCTTCAACACCAAATGCTTCTCTATTTGAGACAAAATATCCTGAATTATCTTTATTTGGCTCAAATGATAAGTTAAAATCATCATATTGAGAGTTTACAGGGCTTCCGAAATTTACAACTTTTCTGGCTCCATTTCTAAGCTTATAAATATCATATCCACCTATACCTGGATGGCCATTGCTTGAAAAATACAAAGTTCCATTTTTGAAAAATGGATACAACTCATCTCCTGAAGTATTGACAGGGGCTCCTACATTTATAGGACTACTCCATTTTCCATCTTTAATGAAGATATAATAAATATCAAAACCACCCTGACCTGTGGGGTTGTCAGAAGCAAAATAAAGAGTGTCTCCAAATTCATTTGTTGAAGGAGTCATAATTGATGTTCCCTGAGAATTGATTTCCATTTGTTCGAATTTCCCCCAACTAAAATCTCTCTCATATGTTGCCTGATACAATTTTAGATAGTTGAATTTTTCCATATTAAAAATGGGAATTCTCTTTTTGTTTGCACTGATAATAACAATGCTATCTTTTAAAATAACCGGAGAAGTAATATTAAATAACTGTCTATTTACATCTACTAGAGATGGTGTTTTAAATTTAAGGCTATCCTTTTTATACTCGGTATAATATAGTCCGTATGTCGGAAGCTCTCCCATTAAGTATTCATTGTCTATTGGCCAGGAAAAATCTGCATTTGCAGAAAAGAATAACCCTTCTTTGTAGGGCACAACCGCAATTTCAGATTCAGTTGAACCTAAATCAATTTTAGAGACCTTTACAGTTCCCTCATCTTTGAAAAAGTCCTCATAATAAAAAATCCCATCCATTCTATTGATGGATTTTTGGTCGTTTGATGTAGCATAATACTCATCATAGAACAATTGAGCTTCATCCTTTCTGCCAGCAATAACTAATGTTTCAGCATAATTGTAAACATCTTCAGGAGTATATTCTGACTCTTCGGATGATCTTAAAATTGGATATTCATAGTATTCTAATGCATTGGAAAAATCACGAAGTTTGTAATAACATCGTGCTATTTTCAGAAAAAGTTCATTGCTGGAACCACCATTATTTTTATCTTCAAGATATAGATCCAGAGCTTTACTGTAAAGTTTCTGATCGTAGAGTTGATCAGCTTTAGTTTCTTTCTCCTCCCACAGACGAGTTACATTACTATATTGTGAATATCCATCAATGATAAATAAAAAGCCGAGAATGTAAAATAGAATTCTCATGGCTAAAAATATCTTGGTGAAATAACTCGTTTTCTAGAGAACCTAAAGATATATTGCAACCCAAACTCGTGGGAACCAGAAGTTACGGGTGCCAATTCATTGATAATCGCATCATACGTGTACCCAAACTGAAGTTGGTCAGTTAAGAAAAATTGTACTAAAGCAATGATAGCATTATTAGGTCTATACCCTAATCCCGCAACCAAAACATCTTTAAAAATAAAACTAGCATTAACATTAAATTCAACTATATTAAAATCCACCATTCTAACTAGTCCGCTAGGTTTGAATTTAATATCCCGGGTTACATCAAAAACATAGCCCCCCATTATTATCAATGGTCTATTAGTAACGATTTCATTTGTATTTTTAAATTCAGATATTTCCGGAATTGAGATACCAACATACATAAGTTCGTTGTGAAGAAATACACCTGCTCCAAAACTCGGAGTTAGTGATCTTACATCTTCACCAAAAACCGGATCATTTTGTTGCTGGGTGGTTAGAGAAGTAAGATCAG
>CAYTFO010000198.1:5481-7070 GCA_964437135.1 uncultured Roseivirgaceae bacterium
ACCAACTGAGATACTTATATTTTCAAGTTTCAACCTGTATGCAGATGAAACAAGAGTACCAAGTTGTCTTGACGTAGCAATACTTTGATTCATGACCTGCAATCCAACATTAAAATAGCGTTGTTTTAATGGGGAATGAATGGTGAATGTTTGAGTTTCAGGAGAACCTTCAATACCAATATTTTGAAACCGGTACATAAAGCTCGTACTCAACGCATTGTAATAACCTGCGTATGCCGGATTCACTGATAGTGGATTCAACATATATTGAGAACTAGTACTTTCCTGCTGAGCACGAAGGCTCATCGAAATACTAATGCTTATTAATAATATCGTTAGTCTAATTCTCATCTTTTCAATACAACAAATCCACTTACAATTGCCTCATCATTACCTTTGTCTATAGCGTAGAAGTATATCCCATCAGAAGCATCTCCACCCATCAATGAACCATTTTTTTCTCCTGACCAGACATTATTTTGATTATCATAATTATCAATTGAAAATATCAAATTATTCCATTGATCAAATATTCTCACGCTGTTTTCAGGATAATCTGTGATATTTTCGATAATCCAAAGATCATTGACACCATCGCCATTAGGAGAGAAAGCCTGATAAGCAACAATGTCATTTATTTCATCTTCAAATTCATAATAGATAAAAACTTGTGCTTCTGAACAGGCTTCCGGAGTTCCATAGTCACACATTCTATAGGTGAAGATATCTTCTCCCTGTGGATTCTCATCTAGTTTAAATGATATCTCAGTTTCTGAAACTATTTGTATTTCTATATTCTCCGGTGCATCGATAATTTCACTAATAAACATCCCTTCATTTTCCGGGTCAGAATCATTTTCAATTAAATCAAATGTGTAGACCTCAAGGCTTGTAAGATTAAATGTATCATTGAGTGCTGATGGAGGATCATTTAATGGTAAAACATCAATGTAAATAATAAATTCATTGGATAACTCCGGATTACCATTATCTCTTATTTCTACCTGGATATTTGTCAACCCAAAATAAAGATCGCTTGGCTTATATGAAAAGCAACTATTATCTACAAAGTCAAACTCTCCCTTGCCCTGAACTAAGTTTTGAGAAATAATACTGATCGAATCCCCCTCTGCATCAAACAAACTTAAACACTCATTTAAATTCTGGCCTTCCAGAATTTCATAGAAAACAGAGTCTGACTCCTGATTATCCACTAAAAGTTTAGGCTTGGTATTTATGCGCTCTTTCGAGAAAATAACAGGTATTTCTGTACATATTTGAGGTATTCCATTATCACATATTTCAATTACAAATTCTGATTTTACAAATTCATCAAAATTCTCATTAATAAATTCAATCTTCATTTCTCTTGTATCAGTATCTATATCAAGAATCAATGAACCTATTCCTGAAACTGAAGTTGACTGTGCATTATGTAAGTCTGCTATATTTTTATCTTCAATTAAAAAATCAGATAATATTCTTGCCTCCTCATTTTGTAGTGAAATATTGATTTCATCCAATATTTCACCTCCTCTACTTAAATATGGAGTGAAGTTTGTGATGACTTCAACATAAATCTCTGAACA
>CAYTFO010000199.1:0-7052 GCA_964437135.1 uncultured Roseivirgaceae bacterium
TCCAATGTTAATTCCACTCCATAATTTTTCCCGGTTCCATCATTTTCCAGTTTCTCAGAAGTATATCCATCATAGGTATTTATTGCTGAAAAAGTTAATAAATAATCATTGGTGGTAGTATCTGTTCCCCAAATTGGCACATCATATAGATACAGGTAATATACTTCAGCTTTAAACCTCATATCAGAACCGATCATCTTTTCAAGACCTCCTACTGCATGAAATGCTCTTGTGAATCCTAAATTTCGATTATTGTAAATAATGCTGCCTCCTTCTGTTTCAGTCTCGCCCATGTATACTCCTAAAGATTCCATTCTGCTATGCAAACCCAGACCTGCAGTAATTGCGGTTGATGAATTTAACTGATACCTGGCTCCCATCCTGGGCTCTAAATACACATCACCATTCAAATCAAAATATGTAGTGTGTACACCAAAATTGAAATTTAAAAATTGTGTTGGCTGATACTGCCAGTTGGCATATATCTGACTGGTTGAAGTAGTACCATCGGTATCCAGATAAGTTATAAGTTCATTTTCTTCCGAGATCCATTCTTTACTTTCCAGGTTAAAGTTTAGTAAGGAAATAATTCCACCAATTCTAATTGAATTCTGAGAATTGAACTTATGAACGAGGTAACTTGAAAATCTGAGAGTGGATTCCCTGAATTGCTCATCTTCTTCCAGCTGCAATGAAAGAGAATCAATTAAGTTGTCTTTCTCTTAGGTTGAATAAGATATCACAGATTCGACATATGTATTTTTATCGATATACCCTATATGAGTGACTCCCCCTGCACCCATATAATGCGTATTTTTTTCATTCCACCAGTCTCCTACTTCAGGTTGGGGTAAATATCTGTATGTATTGTGACCACCAAGACCCCAAACAGAGAAAGTTCCTGGTTTTGTCGGAAAATACATCTTAAATGAAAGGTCCTGAAACGTAATTTCCTCTTGATTACCTAATATTTCCAGCCCCATCCTATCAAATAACGCTAAAGTAGAATATCTATAATTTGCAACTTAAGTAGATCTTTTCTCACGATTTATAGGACCTTCTGATGCAAAAGCAAGCCCAAGCAGTCCTGCCTGAAATGAATGCTCATGTTCTTCATAGTTCCCTTGTCTCAGATTTATATCAAATACACCAGAAGTGGCATTTCCATATTGAGATGTAAAAGCACCAGTAAAAAAATCAGAAGTGCTCATTACATTATTGCTCAACATACTGATTCCTCCAGCAGAGGATCCAATATTTGCGAAATGATTTGGATTCGGAATTTCTACTCCCTCCAATCTCCAGAGTATCCCTTTTGGAGAATTACCTCGAATAACTATCTCATTTAGAAGATCATCTCCTCCTGTACTGACTCCTGCATAGGATAATGCTGCTCTTGCAGGATCATCAAAAGTACCTGCATAACGACTTGTTTCTTCTACGCTTATGGAAATAGAACTAACTGTAGCTAGATCATTAATTGGTTGTCCTTTTTGCTGTTTTTCAGCTGAGACAACGATTTTTTCCATTTGAGTTACTGATTCCTTTAATCGGACAGTTATAATAACTTCTTTAGCTGAACCAACCATTATTTCATTCATTGCAGCTGGTACATATCCAATACTGCTTATGATAAGACTACGCCTACCTACCGGAACATTTTCGATAGAAAAATATCCATTCACATCTGATATAGTACCTATTACCGGATGAGAATCTTTCAGATAAACTGTAGCTCCTATTATTGGGGACCTTGTTTGTTCATCTATTACTTTCCCTTTTATTGTTTGAGTTAGTCGCTGAGAAAATACTGCATAAGAGATGCATTGCAGCAAAAAAATTGTAATAATTGATTTCATAATTTTGAGTTTTGACCTTTTGAACTAATGACATAAATTTTTATAAAGCGTTTCCTTTTATTAATATTAATTTTTGTAATTCATGATTTTTTCGAATGCTAAAGAGCTCATTTACCAATGATAAAATAGAAGCAGGATGTGATGAAGCGGGAAGAGGTTGCCTGGCCGGACCTGTTGTAGCTGCCGCAGTAATTCTCCCAAAAGATTTTCGAAATGATCTGCTTAACGACTCTAAAAAATTAAGTGAAGTTGACAGATATGAATTAAGACCCATCATTGAAAAAGAAGCCATTTCCTGGGCACTTGGAATCATTCCCCCTACAAAAATTGACGAAATAAATATTCTGAATGCAAGTTTCCTGGCAATGAATACGGCAGTATCCAGATTAGAAAAAACTCCAGATCTTTTACTCATAGATGGCAATCGATTCAAGCCCCAATATGACATTCCATATGAATGTATTATTAAAGGTGATGGTAAATATTTAAGTATTGCGGCTGCTTCCATTTTAGCTAAAACTTATCGTGATGATTTGATGAAAAAACTGGCATTAGATTTTCCGGAGTACAGTTGGCAAACCAATTTTGGTTACCCCACTATCAAACATCGAAATGCTATTCGTGAATTTGGAGTTACTGATCATCACCGTAAATCTTTTCAGCTACTGCCCAGACAACTAAACCTTTTCTAATACCTTTTTAGATAATTCAATTTTGTAGGCCTGATGCTTTGAACCTGGTCTTTTTTCTTCTTTTACTCCAAAAAGAAATCTCATAGGCTTATAGGGACGAATCAAATATTCATATATAGCGAAAGTAAAAATGATTGATAAACTACTGATTAAAATGAATTTTGATAGTATTCCTTCGCTTACCTGAATCACATAATATCCTATCACAATAATTACCGTCTGGTGTAGAATATAAAATGGATAAATAGCCCGATTCATATAATTTAAAATTGGACTTGGCTTGTTTAAATATCGTTTTGCCAAACCTAGTGCTGCTAAAATCCATAACCAGCTATTTATTGGCAGAAGAGCAATTACTAAATACCAAACTACAGGACTTAGGTTCTCCATCTCCCACGGTTCGATTTGATTCCATCTGAAGTAATTGATGACAACAATGAAAAGTATTGCTAATCCAAGAAGATTCCTTCTGTTCTTTTCAATCAGATCCCAAATAGAAGGAAAGCATCCTACCAGATAACCCATAAAGAAAAAAGTAAACCAGTATAAATGAGCAGGCCAGTCGTTTATAAAGTCATTTGTCCTGTCATTTCCAAAAAGAACAAAAACATATACTACGGTTGTGGGAATTAGAATGAGAAACAAATTATATGACTTCTGAAATGCGAATGACTTTTTAGCACACCATTTTTTTAACCATAAGAACAATGGTAACCCTACCAAAGAATAAAAGAATAGATAGAGCACAAACCACATATGATGCCAGCTGAAATTGCCTTCCGGATAGGGCTCCAGAGCGAATGTTTGAGGATAAAAGGAGAAGAATGAAGAATAAGAACCCGGATTATCGAAAATTCTTTCGAAATAAATCTGTGGGGGTACAATTACAAACATGGAGAAAACTAGCGGTATCATCAGACGATTATGCCTTTCTTTAATATAAGTCCATGAATTCCTTTTCCTTAATGCGAGAAAAGTACCGTAACCTGAGATAAAAAATAAAAGCGGCATTCTAAATCTGGACAACCAAAAATTAAACTCCAGCCACAAATAGCTTAGTTCATCATTTTTGATATGCCAATCCCATTCCTCAGTGAAAATCATGGCTACATGAAAATAGAGAACCAGAAATATTGCAATGATTCTCAACCAGTCAATATCGTGTCTTCTTTTCATAATTTCGAGTTTTAAGCAAATATGAAAAAAGACCAATGTTCGCTATTCCTTAAACATAAAGTAGCTGTGCTCAATCGTCAGCAAGCACATTTTTTTAAGCACATTACATTAAGTCGACTGTCTGTAGGATGTTGGAGTGATTCCTTTAAGCTCTTTAAATTTTTTATTGAAAGCCGATTTGGAATTATATCCAACATCGAAGGCTACCTGTTCAACTGTTGTTAAGGTGTTTTCTTTCAATAATTCACAGGCTTTATTAATTCTATGCTCAGCAAGTAATTCAAAATAGCTCTTTCCTAATTTTTCATTAATTGCCTGAGAAACATAATGTGAAGAAGAATTTAATCGCCCGGATAACTCACTTAAGGATGAATTGGGATATTTGAAATATTCTTCTTCAATCATGATTCTGTTAATTTTTTCTATCAGCTCATTTTTCTGTTCTTCTGAGAGAGCGGAGCGTTCATACCGACCACTTTTAGCCTTTTCTTCAACATATCTTTTGATAAACACAAAATCTGTAACGTAGATTGTAATTGCCAGGTAAGCTGCTACTAAATGATCTCCCAGATCATTCCCAAAGACTGACTTTACTACCATTAATATCAAAATCGCTGCAAGAAATAAAGACCAGAAAAACCTTAACTTATTTATCTGAAAATTCGATGAATACTGTTTGTCAAATAAAATCAATGCAGAGGCTACCAGGTAAATCAGAAAAGATAAAATTGTGAGCTGATTAACAAAAGACCTAAGTCCAAATGGATCAAAATAGCTATCATTTGGTTGAGGAACAGATCTTAAAAGTTCAGGATGCATTGCTGAATAGTAATCATACAATTTAACCTCATTAGAATCCAGCAAATAAGGTAGCGAGTATAAAAAGAAAAATATTGGAAAAATGAAATGAGTCCAGTCATGCTTATGTTTCAAATCCAGAGTCGATTTGAAATATAAAAAGAATAGTGGGCCCAACGTAAAATTTATGGACTCTGTTATATTGTTGAACCATATAACCTTAACCATCAGTCCTGTATAGCCTAGCAGAATATCCAAAAGGAGAAGAGAAAATGCCAGCATTAATAATCCCAGATATTTCTCATTCACTTTTCTATCTCTTGCTAAAAAAATAATGGAAAGAAAAACACCCTGAACCAGTCCCATAAAAATTATGAGAGCAAATAAATCATAGCGAAATTCAAGGTTTTCCATTGATTTCTTTATTTCTAAAGGTTTACTTTATCTAAAATAACAATTTGAAAATTTATGAACACGATTACCTGGGATGATTTTGAAAAAGTCGATATGCGCATCGGGACGATAATTGCTGTTGAAGATTTTCCTGAAGCCCGGAAAACTGCATATAAACTAAAAATTGACTTTGGAGAACTGGGAATTAAAAAGAGTTCAGCCCAGGTGACGGATCTGTATGATAAAAATGATCTAATTAATAAAAAGATAGTAGCTGTTGTGAATTTTCCTCCTAAACAAATTGGACCGCTTATTTCAGAATGCCTGGTACTAGGCGCTTACACCGAAAAAGGTGTTTCTGTATTAACGTGTGATGAAACTGCCAAAAATGGTGATAAGATAGGTTAAATGGCCATTTAACTTTGTTTCAACATTCTATATCATTATATTTTTCAGAAAATCACAGTCTTTTCCCTTTTCAACTTCAAAAATCCCCATTCACTTAAACCCATTATACTATTTGATGATATTGTATCACTTTTACATTGCAACCACAAAACAAAAGCACACTGAGATGACCACATTATCAAATATAAACATCGAGAAAAGCGAGCTGCCCATTTACCAGGAATGTAGTGAAAAAATAATCAGCAACTTAGAAAGGGTACTAAACTCAGGGAAAGTAACTCACGACAGAGTGTCTAAAATCCTGGCTATGAGATGGTTTTTAACCGAAGAAGTTTGCGTTAAAGAAATTTAGTTTTGGTTTTATTAGAAGCAAGTGTTAAGCCGGGCTCTTTTGAGTTCGGCTTTTTTATTTATTTTAAGGCTTAAATTAAAACACTAGCCATAATGAAAACCATATACTTAAAACTAATTCCAAAGGATAAAAATGATTATGAACTAAATTGGAGTTACACTAATTCAAATTGGCAAAAGGTAACTCCCCATGATCCCATTACTGAAATTAATCCAGAAGAAGATATCGAATGGGTTGCTGATTCAGAAAGCATAGAAAAACTTTCCATTAAGTTTAAAAAACAAAATATTTTTTCCAATGCCAAACTATCGGGTAACGATACACGAAAAGTAAAAGGTAAATCGGAAAAAGACTGTTGGGATAGCAAAGATAGCTATATTATAAAAGCAAAACCTACTGGTAAAGGTGGGTTTAAAGAATATGACCCTGAAATCAAAACCCCGCCAAAGCCATAATTACGTTTTGAAAAGGTTTAAATGTTTCATAATACTATTTTTCCTTATAGCTACACAAATTTCTTTCGGTCAAAGTATAAGTAAAGCTGATAGTCTTAGGAATGCTCTGAAGGTTGCCACAAAACTGAAAGATAGCGTTGAGATTCTTTACGAATATATTGCTAATGAGCAGAACAATGACTCGATTATAAAATATAGTGAGTTGTATTTGACCTTATTAAAAAATAATAAAACAAATAGTTCTATAAGTTCAGTATATATTCACATAGGCGATGCATATTCAAAAAAGGGTGACCTTGAGAGATCGATTTTAAACTTTAATAAAGCATTAGAGTATGCAGAAGATGAAGATAGAATTGCAACAATAAATTCAAATTTAGCATCAGTATACCTCAATAATGGAGATTATTCAAAGGCTTTAGAATACTATCATTTATCTGTCCAAAGATACGAGAAGACTGGGGATAGTCTTAGACTTGGTACAACCTTAGTGTCTCAAACTTATGCGTATTTTCTTAATGATGAAATTAATAAGGCTGTTAAATCGGGAATTTATGCTGTTAAATTATTCGAGAACTTAGAAATTGAATACAAAGACTATTATTGGGCTTACGCTGTAGGAAATCTATCTCTTGCCTATGCAAAAAGGGGAAATGTTACAGATGCACAGCACGGTCTAGATACTGCACTAGTTATACTTGAAAAATACCAAGATGAGTACGCAGTAGCAGATTACAAAATACAACAGGCAAATATACTAGCTTCGACTGATAATAAATTGTCATTGATACTAGCAAAAGAAGGATTTGAAATAGCAAAAAAAAACGGATTTAAACAAAGAATTGTTGATGGAGCTGAATTATTATCTAAGTTATATAAAGAGCAAAACGACTACAAAAATGCTTTACACTTCTTAAAT
>CAYTFO010000200.1:0-2550 GCA_964437135.1 uncultured Roseivirgaceae bacterium
ATATTCAGATCGATGCTGGTACGTTTGAAGATAAAGCCGGAAATGATTTTACAGGAATTTCTAATACCACAGACTGGTCATTTTCAACAGATAATGATCTTGTACCTCCTTTATTATTGAGTAATTCACCGTCAAACGGAGCAGGTAGCATCGACCTTTCAGAACAAATTCGATTGATTTTCAATGAGTTTGTTTTCAATAATTCGGGTTCACTTACGATTACCAATAATACTTTAGGAGAAACGGACAGAATTATCAGTTTTTCAGATGCACTTCAGGTTGATGGTGTAGGGCAAGACTCAGTTTTAGTATTTGATCTCTCACAGGAATTTAAAAATAATACTAATTACACCATATCTTATCCTGCTGGAGCCTTACAGGATGCCAGCGCTAATGATGTTGCTTTGTTGTCCAGTTCATTTACAACTGGTGCCGCATCAGTTGTTTCACCAGCTTCTGCTATTATCTGTACAAATGGTGATTTTACTTCGATTGGATCAATAAGAATTGATGAAAGCAATAATAATGACTTTGTACAGGGAGATGGGCAGACTCTTGTATTGACATTACCTGCTCAGTTCGAGTTTGACCAGACTGCCATACCAACTGTCAGTGAATCTGGAACAGGAATATCAAACCAAAGTATAACTTCCATAACTGCGAACACGTTAACAGTCACTTATGACGCAAGTTCAGGTTCTGAGTCTTCAGATAATTCTATTACAATAGACGCAGGTTTAAGGATTAAATATACAGGATCTAATCTTGGTTCATTTGAAACCTACAGAACGGGTGGAACTGCGAACATGAAAGGTAATCAGTCGTATCATTTTCAAAATTATATAACTCTTACCACTCAGAATCCTCCACCTGCTTTAACTGTTGGTGCCGGACAGGGAATAGACGAGGCGTTCTCAGCAACGGCCCCTGGTGACCTGGTTGATGATGACCTTGCTATGTACACCAGAGGAAATATTCTGGGTAATGAAGCCGCTATAAATGTTGTAAGAATAACCCCGATAAGTTCCTTATACGAATTAAGAATTTACAGTGATGAGGGAGAAACAACACAAATTGCAGACTCTCCTTTTACCGGATCACTGAACTATGATTTTACCATCGATGATTTTGGTTTGACCGGAAATGACCTGGGTATTACAACTTTTTATATTACTCAGGTAGATCCACAGAGCTGTGAAAGCGATGCTGTGGAATACTCAATTGCAATTGCTGATTTCTCATTGTCTCCCAATACTATTTCCTTTAGTGAAGATGATGGAGATGGAACAACCTTAACGGCCAATCATCCTTCTGCAAATCATACCAAACAATTTTCAGGGGATGGACTTGCAAATATTACCTATGGGGCGAACACATCTTCAGCCAGATTTGTACCTAGTGCTGCTGGAACTATTCCTGAAGGAACACTTACCTTTCATGATATCCTGTTTACGCTTACTAATACAAATACGGGAGTATCAGCACCATTTGTAAGAACTTTTAGAGTGAACCCTGTTTCAACCGTTTTTGGAGGTGGATTTGAAAATGACAGATGTGATGATGAGTCAGTACTAAATTTAACACTAACAGATCCTGATGGAGGTGGAAATAATAACGGAGTTCCTGATTTTAATCGACTTGATTTCTTTGCCTATAAATCCGGAACGAGAGGTGCAGATATTTCAGATGATATTTATGTATCAGGAACTTCTGCATTTCTAGGTATTAGTGGTATACCGGATAACATCCCTGGAAACCTTAATGATTGGAGCATTGATGTTACAGGTTACACTCTGGGAGATGGAGGAATTGATACTATTGAGGTGGCGATGTACGTAGTAGATGAATTTACGGACGTGGAGACTCAGTATGCAACAGAGTTACTATTTATATATCCTGTACCTCAAGTAACCATCAATAATGTAGATGAATACTATTGTGAGGATGATGCATCAATCAATGTTGAGGCGACAATAAGTACTGTAAATGGTATCAATACACAGAACATATCAAATGGATATATCCTGTATAGATCTGCAAACGGCATATTTTACTCTGTTTACCGTGATTTTAGAGGAATTACAGCTGTCTTTGATCCTGCTGATCCGGATCAGGATGGAAATGTAGTTGAGGACGAAACTGGATTCTTCAGAATAGAATATACCACTCCTGAGTTGACCGCTGCTCAATGTACTACAACAGAAATTATTGATTTTCAGATACTCCCTACACCAGCAGAACCAACCATAAGTACTAACCTTGATTTCATTGGTGGATTTAATGGTTCAAAATATATACTGGAGTATTGCGAGGGTACAGAACCGGGGATTATTAATGCTCTTGGGGATAGTATTACCTGGTACATTCAGGAAGGAAATAATCTAAATATTCTGACATCAATTTCAGGAAATCTGGATCTAAAATCTGTAATTGGTCCGAGAGCAGGTACTGACAATACCACTACTATTTTCTTTAGTAATAAAACTAATGCAAATATTAATTCATCCGGATTTGAAGGCTGTGAATCAAATTTGGTGGAAGTTGAGGTCA
>CAYTFO010000200.1:2560-7050 GCA_964437135.1 uncultured Roseivirgaceae bacterium
GAGGTCAGGGAATATGAGACTCCGCCTCAACCAGAAGTAATCACGGATGATGTGAATTTCTTTGACCTGGGAAATAACACATATACAATGGAGTATTGCGACGGTGATCCAATAGGAAATATTGTTTTAACTAATGCAGATCCTAATTATTTCATTGATTCCAGGTCATATGTCAGAGTGATAAATCAGCAAATAACTGAAGCGACACGTTTCAAATCTTTAACTTATGATTTAGAGACCGATTTTAACATTACTCCAATTGCTGGTCTGGATACGACTATTTATTTTGACTTCATTGAACATGATAGTGCATATGCATTAGATCCAAATTATGATTTTAGCACCAATACATTATTCAATGGATGTAATTCTTCTCCATTAACAAGACTTCGAATTCGGATTTATGAAGTACCAGAAGCACCAATTCAGAATGATTTTTCAACAGGCAGAACGGATTATTATTTATGTAGTGGAGATAATCTTCCTATAATTGAGACTCCCAGATTGGATGGGTCTGTTTATGAATGGTTTGCAGGTGATGCTTCTATTCCAACTTCACCTCAAATCACCGTAAGTGCATTTAACGACCAGTTTATAAATCAGACTGAACTTGTATCGGCAGGATTTTCTAATATCAACAATACCGGGAATCCGATAACCTATTATTACTACGTGAATCAAACAACCAATGTAAATGCAACCTCAGGTTATGAAGGTTGTACAGGGGATTTTACGAGAGTTTCGATTACTGTTTATCCTGACGCTCCATCGCCTTTGTTTGATGCGACAGGTACAGATGAATTGACACTGAGTTTCTGTGAAGGGGAGATTAATGATGAAATTATTGATTTAGGAGTATCAGGGGATGATCAGTTTTCCACATTTAGATGGTATGAGGCAGATCAAAATGGTGTCAGGTTAAACCCTAATGACCCTGTTTTTGAATCAGATTCTGGTACTGTTGAAGCAACCCAATTCAATCTTCAGTTTGTAGGTGAAAATCCGGGTCCAAAATATTATGTGGTCTCGCAGGTAAACAACATAAATATAAATGGTTCGAGCTTTCCGGGATGTGAAACAGAGCAAGCGGATATGGCATTTTTGACCATAAATATTTTTGATATTCCAGCCCGACCTAATACTGCTGCTGGAATTTTTGAGTTTTGTGAAGAAGATGTGATTTTAAATGGTATTCAGATGGTTGGTGAAGGTAATCCAGGAGAGATTTTTGAATGGTATAGGGATGACGACGCTGATGGTGAATCTGATGCAACACCATTCTTTACAGGGGATTTTGCTAATTCAACGAATCTTGGCCTTCAGGGAAATCTGGGTATTGGTGAATATAATTTCTGGGTATCTCAAAGACAGGATATTGATGGTGGTTTAGTAGGTTTTGTTGGTTGCGAAAGCCCTTTAAGACAGATTAACATTTATGAAATTCCAAATGCACCTACACCAGCAGATCAGGATAAGTTCGTTTGTGTAGGGGATCCGGTTCCTTCTTTTGCCGTTTCAGCTAATGTTGGCATAGTAAACTGGTATGATACTACCGGTGCATTTTTAGCATCAGGAGCTAATATAGATCCCAGCAGTATTTCTAATGTTCCTTCAGAAGGTGGAAATACAACAACCGCCGGAATTTATTTCCTTGAAGCTACTCAAAACACAAATTCGGAAATAATTGGGTTTGATGGATGTGAGAGTGATACTACTACTTTTAGTCTGACGGTCTATAATATACCACCATCTCCAGTGACAACTGCAGTTGCAAATGAATATGTGATTTGTGAGGGGGATGTTATCCCAACATTTGAAATATTAAATCCAGATACAGCTGCAAATACGTTATATACCTGGTATGATGAATTAGGAAATCAGGTGGCTACAGGAAGAAGATTTAATCCGTTGGCGAATATCGATTTAGATAACCTGTTACCGGGACAACCGAATGAGTTTGATTTTGAAGTTGAAATAACGACCAACATCAATGCTGCAGAAAACTTCTTTGGATGTACGAGTCCAATTACAAATGTGGTACTAAGAATAAATGGAGAACCTGATACTGACTTTGAAAATATTGTAACTAATAATGCTTATTGTATTGAAGAGGGTCAGGTGACAATATCAGCTGATGGTAATATTACGGGTGCGGGTGCTAATTATGAGTTTAGTTTATTTAGAGATTTCAGCGAAGTTGGGACTGGATTATCTCAAGATGGTACTGGTAATGCAACTCTGGACTTTGATGAGATGCATTTATCCCAACAACCTTCTATTCTAGGTGGTGAGCCCTCATTTCATAACATCTATTTCAGATATACCGATGTAAATGGTTGTGTGGTTCTGGATTCGGTTACCAACATAAGACTAGACCCTGATCCGGATATAAATTTCAGGGTTTCACAAAATTCATTTAATGAAAATAGTGCTCCTCCGTCTCCTGTGATTAGTGGAGATACAATAGAAGTTTGCGTAGATCAGATTGATGAAACTCAAATCAATTTGCAGGGAGTACTTACAGTGGGATCAACCGAGTTATCCTCTGGTAATTTTTCAGGATTTGGAGTTTCGGCTTCTAACAATACAGGCGCTGCCTTATTTGAATCCAACACGGCACGGGAGACTGATATTTCAGTAGTTGACCCACTTTATGATAACACAACAAGCTATCAGGTAGCCTATGATTATACAGATGAAAATGGCTGTAGAAATACTCGTATAAAAGTTTTTGTAGTTCATCCTGTACCTCAGCTTGTAGAAAGAGAAGGAAGTATTATTACTAATAGAGCCTGTGCCGCAGACTTTATCGATTTTGAAGTTAGGGTTGAAAACATGGCCCCAAATGAAGTTGAATTTGAATGGAGGATCAACAATACAGAAGTTGAAGGTCAGCGAGGACCTCAGATTACGATTGAATCAAGCGACCCTACTTATAATATAACGGTAGGCGAAGCTGATATTTCAGTTACAGCAATAAATGTAAATACGGGGTGTTCATATTTTGTTTCTGAATCAAAGAATATTGGACAGGAACCAAAACCAACAATTTCGTGGGATAATCTGACGATTGGAGGTCCAACTACTTTCTCCTTTGCGGAAGTTGAAAATCAGTTATCACCTGAGGATCTCCTTAGAATGCAATTTGACATTTATAGAGGAGTGGGAGTAGATGCTGATCAAAGAGTATTTCCTTCCCTGATCAGAGATATAGCGGACTCTTCAAATTCTGTTATATTAAGCCTTGAAGATACCGTTTACATTTTTAATGAGGCCGGTACATTTACAGCTGAGCTTTTTATTGAAACCCGAAGTTTCTGCGAAAAAACAGAAGTCCGTACGTTTAATATTATTCCTAAGGATGTAGTTCCGGCATCAGGAGACGGATTGACATACACTTTCAATGATGGAGCACAGCAATGGTTTACAGATAGTATCAATATTGAAGAAGTAAATATTGACGGTGAAATATTCCCTATTGGTTCGAGAGATGACAGGTTATCAACCTGGGAAGTTACGCCTCCTGGAGGTGAAGGAATTGAGATGACACCATTAGATGGAAATGCCTGGGTTACAGATGGGGACAGTGTTTATGGAGATGAGAATGGAATAGAGTCTGAAAACTCATGGGTGTATTCACCAAGTCTTGATTTTTCATCACTTACTAAGCCTACTTTACGTCTAAATTATTTCTCTGAGCTGGATACAAGGGATGGAGTTGTGATTCAGGTATCAACAGATGATGGAGAATCCTGGGCTGCACTAGGAGATTTCAACCCGTTGACTTCCACCTCTGGTATTGAATGGTATAACGCTGAGAATATTAGTGGTTCACCTGGAAACACTGATAATCTTATCGATGATAGATTCAATGTAAACAGAGTAGGCTGGACAGGTAGAACTGAGGAATGGAAAACGGCAATTCATCAATTAGACTATAATGTACCGGGAGCTGATACATTGTTGATCCCAAGAGCAAAATGGAATAATGTACGATTCAGGGTAGCCCTTGGAACCAGAGCTTCAGATTTTAAGGAAGATCAAAACGGTAATCTTCTGGAAGGTTTTGCTTTTGATAACTTCCAGGTTTATGACAGGGATCGAATTGTATTAGCAGAAACATTTTCTACTTCTCTATTTATTAAAAGTAAGGAAGCGGAAGAGGAGGTTTATGATCGTTTAAGTAATAATCAGGGAGTGGTTTGGATCAATTACTTTACGGATTTGTATACAGATCCTGAAAATCGGGAAGATATTCTATTTAATCGAAACAAAGTAGCACCTTCGGCAAGGGTTGCTTATTATGGTGTTGAGAGAGTTCCTACATCTGTAATAGCTGGTCAAATAAGAAACAATGCAAATATTTCTGAATCAGGTAATTTATTATTGGATTGGAATATCAATGATCTTAATCGTGCTGAATTGCAGCCGGCTTCATTTGAAATAGAATTGACAGAAAATGGATTGTCCAGAAATAATATAAATGTAAC
>CAYTFO010000201.1:0-7037 GCA_964437135.1 uncultured Roseivirgaceae bacterium
TCATACCAATACTTCCTATAAAAGAGACGGTGAATGGCAGGTGGTTACTCGTTTTGGAGGTGATTTTGGTGAAAAATATGAATTGATCGTTTACGAGACTGATGCAGCTGCTTCAGAGTTTTTTAGCAACACTATTCAGGACTGGAAGAATCAGGAAGCTTATCCTGGTTTAGAAGACGAGGATATGCCAGCAGGCGCTAAGGAAGTAGACAGGATAAATGTATTTCTAAGAAAAAATTGTAGAGGAGTGTTTTAATTAAAACCTCTTATTACTGATAAAATATTGACCATAAACATTTTATGGATAATCCTGCACCACGTCAAATAGTACCCCTGGGACAAAAGGTCGCATTTGGATTAGGAATGTTGGCTAATCAAATGTTTCCTGCTATACTATCCATTTTTATGGTGGTATTGGTAGAAGACTTGGGATTTCCGGGTTGGATGTGGGGGTTAATATTTTTTGCACCCAGAATATTCGATGCTATTACTGACCCAATAATGGGTTTCATTTCGGATAATACAAAATCAAAGTGGGGAAGGCGAAGACAATATGTGTTTATTGGAGGATTGATGATGGGGGTTGCTTATATTTTCATGTGGCAGCTTTACAGTGAAAACTCACTTCAATATAATTTTTGGTACTTTTTTTTATGGTCAATCATTTTTTATCTGGGACTCACTATTTTTAGTGTCCCATATGTAGCTATGGGCTATGAAATGACGGATGACTTTCATGAACGTACCAACATCATGGCTGTTGCCCAGTGGATTGGTCAATGGGCATGGGTCATTGCACCCTGGTTTTGGGTAGTCATGTATGATCCGGATTGGTTTCCATCTGCAGACATAGCAGCAAGGGAACTTGCAATATGGGTAGCCATTCCTTGTGCGATTTGCGCTATTGTCCCTGCTATTTTTATCAAAAGTGAATCAACAGTTGATAAGAAGTATGAACCTTTAAATTTTTCCAACATAAGCAATAGCCTTACTAAAATCCTTAGAAGTTTTGTCGAGGCATTTAAACTCAAGGAATTCAGGAAGTTATGTATATCTACTTTCCTAATATTTAATGCGTTCAACACAGTTGCTTCACTAACCTTTTTCGTGATTGTATATAAGCTTTTCAATGGGGATGCAGGTGCAAGTGGATTATGGGTTTCTTTATTTGGTTGTCTGGGTGCATTGGGCACTACATTTATTGTAATTCCGACTGTTACCTTGATGTCAAAGAAAATAGGGAAGAAGAATACTTTTTTAATCTCACAGGGAATTTCTGTTATTGGGTATATCCTTTTATGGTTTCTGTTTGTTCCGGGTAAACCCTGGATGTATATTCTCGCACTCCCGCTTTTTTCGTTCGGGATAGGTAGTTTATTTACAATTATGATGTCCATGACGGCAGATGTTATTGACATTGATGAACTTAACTCAGGATTAAGAAGAGAAGGAATTTTCGGCGCGATATACTGGTGGATGGTTAAAGTTGGCTTTGCTATTGCAGGAGGACTGAGTGGTGCTATTATAGCAATAGTTGGTTTTAACCCTGATCTCGCTACTGTTGATCAGCAGGATGCTGTAAATGGTCTACATGCTTTCTTCTGCTTTTTCCCAATGGCCGGGACATTGATTGCAATGTGGGTGATGAAAGATTATGATGTCACTGAAGAAAAATCAAATGAAGTTCGTGAGCAGATAAATAATCGTAAAAAGAGAAATTCAAATGTTTTCCCTCAAAACAATGGTTTAGGTGATTCTAAAGAAGCTAATGTTTACGGGGAAGAAATTGTGAAAACGGCTAAACAGAAAGAAGACGTATAAAATCGTTATTCAATTATAAAAACTTAAAATACTTTAATAGAACACAATAATATGTCATCATCATTTAGAAAAGAGCGATTAGGTGCACTAATTCCATCAGACCTATCCAGTAAATCCATAGAAGATTTAAAGAAATTATGTAAAGAATTACTGGAATCCGGAATTCATGGTTTGTGTTTCAGTGCATATGAAAAAGATCAAAAACCTGGTGATCAACTTACTGAAGAACAGGTAAGAAGAAGACTTGAGATCATGAAACCTTATGTGAAATGGGTGCGAACATTCTCCTGCATTGAAGGAAATGAAATCATCGCCAGAGTTGCTAAGGAATTGGGGATGAAAACACTTGTGGGTGCCTGGCTTGGAAAGGAAGCAGAAAAAAACAGACAGGAAATAGATGCTTTGATAGAAATGGCCAATAATGGGTATGTAGATATAGCAGCTGTAGGAAATGAGGTCATGTATCGTGATGATTTATCTGAAGATGAGCTATTGGCTTTTATGGATGAAGTAAAAGCAGCTGTTAATGTACCGGTAGGCTATGTGGATGCATACTATGAATTTGAGCATCGTCCCCGAATCACCGAAAAATGCGATGTGATACTTTCAAATTGTTACCCTTTCTGGGAAGGATGTGATATTGATTACTCACTTTTATATATGCAGGAAATGTATAGAATAGCTTCAGAGGCTGGGAATGGTAAAAAAGTGATCATTACGGAGACAGGCTGGCCGGAAAAAGGGTCAAGTCTCGAGGGAGCGCATCCTTCCAATCAAAATTTCCTGAAATATTTTATAAATACCCAGCAGTGGTCGAAAGCTGATGATATTGAAATCTTCTACTTCTCATCTTTTGATGAAGCCTGGAAAGTGGGGGATGAAGGAGATGTTGGAGCTTATTGGGGTATTTGGGACAAGGATGAGCAATTAAAGTTTTGATGATTATTTCTTTTTAAGTTAAGAGCTTGAGAAGTATAAAAACTCTCAAACTGACACCTTAAAATTTTCGAACGGATTATATGCTGCTTTTTACTTAAATTACTTGTTTATAATCCGTTCATTATGAAATACTTACCCATAGCAGTTGTTTTAATCATTTTAGTTGGCTGTTCACAGAAAGAACAGCGTGCTGATCAATTAGGTGATGTGAGTTTTGAATTCAGTGTGTCTGATGAAGCAAAACCCTATTTTGATAAAGGTTTATTATTGCTGCATAGCTTCGAATATGAGGACGCCAGGGAAGAGTTTGAGAAAGCCAAAGCTATAGATCCGGGTGAACCCATGATTTATTGGGGGCTTGCGATGACTCATTATAAAGGATTATGGGGTCGTCAGGACCTGGAAAGTGGGAGAGAAGTATTAGCATCTTTTGGATCTGACGAAGCATCAAGATTATCAAAGTGTAAAGATCCCATTGAAAAAGCATTTATTAAGGGTGTTGAAATACTATATGGAGAAGGAACTCTCGAAGAAAGAGATCAGAAATATGTAGATCATCTGGCCAGGGTTCATGAGAATTTTCCTGATAATCTTGAAGTGACGGCTTTTTATTCTTTAGGTCTTATGTGGGCAGATTACAAGAATGAGGAATATCTTAAATTATCTTCTCAACTGGCACAGCAGGTAATTGATAAAAATCCCACTCATCCGGGAGCGCTCCATTATAAAATACATGCAAATGATTTTCCGGAATATGCAACTGAAGCCTTAACTGCCGCAACAAAATATGATAAGATAGCACCATCAGCTGCACATGCTTTACACATGCCGTCTCACATTTATGTAGCACTGGGTAAATGGAATGAAGTAGTTGAGTCCAATGAGGTTTCTTACCAGGCAAGCATTGATAGAATGAACAGAAAAGGACTTGATGGCAATGCGAGAGGATATCACTCTATGGCATGGTTACACTATGGTTATTTGCAACAGCAGAGATTTGATAAGGCGGAAGAGCTTCTGAAAGAAATGATTTCTTACCATGAAGAGGGAACAGCCTCTCTTGAATATATGGCAATGATGCAAAATCAACAAAGAATTGAATTAGGGGTATGGCCTGAAGGTCTTGAAGTTCAGGATGTTGATGTTTCAAAGCTGGGTTTAAATGAAAAAGCACATAAATATTTTTTCAATGCTCTATTAGCATTTGATCGAGGCAATACAACTGAAATTCAGAAAAATATTGAAGATTTTCAAAAAGAAGTTGACAAGGGAAAGTTAATGGTTGATAATAGTAATATTGCTATTTGCTCAAATGGACCTTCAAGGTATATACCTAATGCAACAAGCATTACTAAATCAGAAGTAGTAATTGATCAAATGAATGCTTTAATTGCCATGCTTGAAAATAACGATGATTTAGTTGAAAAATACTTAATATCGGCAACTGAGTCTGAGCTTAAAGCTGGCTACGATCCCGGACCTCCATTTATCGCATATCCTTCTTTTGAAATGTATGGAGAATGGTTCTTAGAGAAAGAAAGATATGAGGAAGCTTTAGTTCAGTTTGATCATTCACTACAAAACAGAAAGTTTCGTACGAAAGCCTTAAAAGGGAAAAAACAGGCACTAGAGAACATAGGTCAATCAGACAAAGTTGCTGAGATAGAAAATATAATCAGAAGAAATAGCGGAACAAAACTCGCGATGTATTAATCAATTACATTCCACGTATTAATTGCCCTTTTCGGTATGCGAGGGAAAGTGCTGCCGGTATTTCTGCCTCTGCTTCGATTACCATTGCCTTAGCTTTTTGTATTGCTGCAATCATTTCCTGTTCATTCGCTACGGCAATTGCTCGTCTTTCTTCGGCTTTTGCATTGGCGATTTCAAGATCTGCTGCTGCCTGATCTATTTGCAACTTTGCACCAATATTTTTGCCAATATTAATGTCAGCAATATCGATTGATAATATTTCAAAAGCACTTCCTGCATCTAATCCCGCTGCCAGAACACGTTTTGAAATTTCTTCTGGTTTTTCCAGTACGATTCTGTAATTAGTAGCTTCACCTATTCTGGAGATGATTCCCTGACCGACACGTGCTTTGATGGTTTCTTCGCCAGCACCTCCCACAAGCTGCTTTATATTGGTTCTAACAGTTACTCTTGCTTCTGTGAGCAATTGAATTCCATCTCCAGATACACCTGTAATTGAAGGCACAATGATCATGTAGGGAGTCACTGAAATCTGAACAGCTTCCAGTACATTTCTACCTGCAAGATCAATAGCAGTTGCCTGTTTAAAAGTCATACTAAGGTTGGCTTTATCAGCAACAATAAGTGCTTTTATAACATTTGTTAGATTACCTTTTGCCAGGTAGTGTGTTTCCAATAACTGTGTATTTACATCCTTTAATCCTGCTTTTACAGCCAGTATAAGTGAATTTACGATCAGCTTAGGGGGAACTTTACGAAATCGCATAAAAACAAGTTCCATTAAACTAACCCGGACACCAGAAAAAACAGCAGTGATCCATAAATTGATAGGAAAAATGAGGAGTATAAGCCAAACTGCGAGCAGAACAGATCCTGCTAAAATTATTAATTGAATATCCATATTATAACAGAATCCTGAAAGTAAAACGAATTCGAGCGGAAGATAATTCTTATTTTAGTTTTAATGAAGGAAACTACCCAAACAAATATTTCAAAACCGCTTTTCAGTTTCATATCGTTTCGAGTAAATTATTTAAATACGTACTTCTTTTCCAGTTTTAGCACTTTCGATAATAGCCTCAATTACTCTAATGTCTTTTAATCCTTCAAGCGGGTTGATCATCATTTCCCGGTTTTCTTTAATGGCTTTTGCATCATCATCCATTTGGATAGCCTGTTGATTTTCAACGTATTGATCGAGTTTAACTCCATCACTTCTGGAACCTGCAACTCCATTGTATGTTTGCATGGGTCGCATTTCATACCAGCCGTTTTGGGCATTGATCCTCAGATGATTATAGTTTTTACCTACACTAGTCTGTCCTGTTGCTTCAATACCATTTGGAAACTGCAAGGTATATTCAGTGGTTTCATCTACTTCCTGAAATAATTCCGGTCGGTCAGTATATTGCTTTGCATTCAAAACACTTAGTGGTTCCATCTTTAAACCATTTCTAAGACCATTTACGGTATAAACCCCCATGTCATAAAGTGCACCACCACCCATTTCTTTTTCAAATCTCCAACCTGAACCACCGCCTCCTGCATAGCCTGCAGCAGCATCTGCCGAAATAACTTTTCCGAAAGGGAGAGAATCTGCATAGCCATTCAACTTCACAGTATTGGGTTCGTGCTGAACGCGGTAGCCCAATGTAAGCTTTACTTTGTTTTTCCTGCAAACATCAATCATCGTTTGACACTCCTCAACGGTCATAGCCATTGGTTTTTCACACCAAACATGTTTGCCGGTATTCGCAGCAGCAACAACAAAATCTTTATGGGTACCAGTTGGGGTAACTATATAAATAATGTCTATTTCATCATTATTTGCAATACTGTTCATATTATCATAACTATAAACATTATGATTAGCAATGCCATATTTCTTCCGCCAGGTGGGAATTTTATTTGGACTACCGGTGATTATTCCCTTTAGTTCACAATGTTTTGTCATTTCCAGTGCTGGTGCAAGCTGGTACGTACTGTAGGAACCCAGACCCAGCAAAGCAATCCCTAATTTTTCTTTTTTTTGTTTGAAATGAATACTTGAGAATGCCTGACCAGCTATTGCCATACTTGTCAGTCCCACAAAGGTTCTTCTATTAATCAAGCTCATACTAATTGTATTTTTCGAATCTTAATAAATCTACAATATTTTACAAGTTAGGTAAAATAGTTATGCCGAGTAATTTTCCATTCATCAGCAAAAATTCTTATTCACACACTAAAAAGTTAAAAATGTTAATTAAGTATTAAATTTACGAGTCAACATTGGAGATATATGTTATCAAATCTATCGATTCGACAGAAGATGCTGTTGCTTATTTTGGGGCTAACAGTCATAACCTATCTTATTACTTTCGCTTACATAATCGTATCCGTTCGTGATAAAGCGCTGGAAGAAGGCAAGAAATCTGCCATGCTTGTTGCTCAGAAGAAGGCTAATGAAGTAAAAGCTGTTATTGATGAGGATCTTGCTGTTTCAAGAATAATGGCGGAAGCGATAGAAGATATGACCTTTTTGCCCAAGGAAGAACGAGACAGAAGAAGGAAAGAATTGTTGG
>CAYTFO010000202.1:0-5260 GCA_964437135.1 uncultured Roseivirgaceae bacterium
GCAGTTGGCGAATCCTTAAGGTCCATTAGAACAAATCTTGAATTTTTTAAGCCACTAAATGAAACAAAAATGATTTCTATTTCATCCACTATAAGTGGTGAAGGAAAAACATTTGTCGCGGTTAATCTAGGATCAGTCATAGCTTCATCTAAAAAGAAAATATGTATTGTTGATCTTGATATGCGAAAACCTAAAGTTCATTTAGCATTTGAAAATCAACAAATATCACATGGTGTAAGCACATTGTTGATAGGTAAAAGTTCATTGGATGAGTGTATAAACAAGACTTCTCAGGAAAATCTGTATTATATAAGTGCAGGCCCAATTCCTCCTAATCCTTCTGAACTTCTTTTAGGGAAAGAATTCGAGGAATTAATTGAGGAATTAAAAGGAAAGTTTGATTTGATTATACTTGATACTCCACCTGTTGGATTAGTTACTGATGGAGTACTGGTAATGAAAAAATCAGATATTCAATTATATGTACTTAAAGCAGATTATTCTCGAAGAGGATTTGTGAAAACAATTGAATATGTAAATAGCATAAATAACTTTAAGAGAATGGGACTTATTCTAAATAGTGTCCAATATGGAAACTCAAAATATGGTTCCGGACATTATGGAGATTATGGTAAATATGGATATGGATATGGCTATTACGAGGAGAAGGTTGAAAAGAAGAAGGTGCTTAATATATGGTAATCAAAAAGTTTTTTAGCAATAGTCCTTTAAATCTTAATGTTGAATTTCATAATCATTTACTACCAGGTGTTGATGATGGAGTCAAAAACTTTGAAGAATCAATTAGTATTCTTAGGGAGTTTGCCAATATGGGTTATGAAAAAGTAATTGTAACCCCTCATATTTATCAGGAGTTTTATCCAAATAGTGAAGAGTTTTTAATTGAGGAATTCAATACTTTTCAAAAACAAGTAGAAAAGGAATTAGACATAAAATTGAGTCTGGGTGCGGAATACTTTCTGGATGAAACATTGATAAATAAGGTTAAAGAAAATAAACAACTTCTAACAATTCACGATAAGAAATTACTTGTTGAAACTTCCTTCGTAGTAAAACCGTTCAATTTGGATCAAATACTTTTTGAATTACAGGTACATGGATATCAACCTATTTTAGCTCACCCGGAAAGGTATGAGTATATAATGGAAGATACGGAACTACTACATAAGTTGCACAATGCAGGTGTTCATTTTCAAATTAACGCAGGTTCAATTTTGGGAAGATATGGAAGTAGACAAAAAAAAATGGCAAAATATTTATTGAAAAATGAATACATAGATTATTTAGGTTCAGATATTCATAAATATCAGGATTTGGAATGGTTAAGGAAAAGCTTGATGAAAAAAAGTTTTACCAGACAAGGCAGGGATATAATTAAGAATAATACATTGAATTAAAAATGTGGATAACTTCTGTGGATAACTTATTTAATAAAAATTAAAATTTTGTTATCTTGGGACAACCACCAATAAAACTTCATGCAAGAAAATCATAAAAGAAAGGAAGAGCGTGAATTGATCAAAAAGTTTGAAAACGCTCTAAAAAACCTGGAATCCTATTATTTTGACGAAGAAGCATACTTATCAATCATCAATTATTATGTAGAAAAAGATAAGGATAATATGGCTTTAAAGGCATGTGAAGTTGCTTTAGCAAATTACCCGTATTCTACTGATATAATTGCAGAGAATGCAGACATTTACATTAAAACGGGACAGAGTGATAAAGCACTTGAAGTTCTGGAAGAAGCTCTGAAATATTCACCCAATGATATTGATTTGTTGATTCAAAAAGGCACCATACTTTCTATGATAACCCGATTTGATGAGGCAATAGATATTTTCGAATACATCTTGGATTTCGTTGATGAAAAAGATGAGATACTATATAATATTGGATTGTCATATCAGGGTCTGGGTGATTATGAGTCTGCTATTGATGCCTACAAGGAGGCTTTGGATTTCAACAATAGCAATGAGAATGTATTGTATGAGCTTGCTTATTGCCTCGATGTAAAAGGTGAACTTAAGGATAGTCTTATTTACTACGAGAAATTCATTGATCAGGATCCATATTCTGAATATGCTTGGTACAATATTGGAATAGTTTATAATAAACTTGGCGATTATGATAAAGCTCTCAATGCATATGAGTTTGCAATCGCTATAGAAGAGGAATTTAGCTCAGCTTATTTCAATATTGGAAATACTTACATGAATCTTAAGGATTACAGCAAAGCTCTTGATGCTTACCAAAAAACCCTTAACATTGAAGGAACCAGTGCTGAAATCTATTGTCATATCGCGGCTGCTTATGAAAAAATGGAGCAGTATGAACTGGCAATTAAATACTATCGAAAGGCAACTAAGATAGATCAACTTTATCATGAGGCATGGTTTGGACTTGGAGCCAGTCTGTCATCTAATGAGAACTGGTACGAGGCAGTACACTTTTTGGAAAAGGCTACAAAACTTGACAGCTCAAACCCCATTTATTGGAAAACTTTGGCCCAGACAGAATACAAAATTGGCAATATAGTTTCAGCACTTGATAGTTTTAATGAAGCTGTAGCACTTGATCCAAATGATGCTGAAATATGGTTGGATTGGTCTTTCATCTTTTTTGAACAGGGCAATTTTGAAGAAGCTGTTTCACTATTAGATGCTGGACTGGATGAAATTCCAGACAATGTTGACCTTATCTACAGAATGGTTGTTTATCAATTATCTAATAAACAATATAAAGAAGCTTTTGACTTCCTGGAGCTGGCACTTCATCTTGATTTTGAGGCACATACTCAGTTGTTTGACTTTATTTCAAATCTTTCAACTCAAAAAGCACTTTATAAAGTGATTGATCAATTCAGAAAAAATCGGATGGTCTAGCACTTCTTTACTATTATTTCACCAATTTTGCGCCAAAAATTTTTTTGCAAAAGGAAAACGCTAAAGTATGAATTATCATTTGACAAAGATTCCCGAAAGGACTCAAAAACCTCGTAAATCAGGGTTAACTATGGTTATGGATAAAGGGTTGAGTGTAAGGGAAGTGTCTGATATGATAGAGACTTCAGGTCAATATATTGATATAGTAAAATTTGGATGGGCAACCTCCTATGTAACTCCCAACTTAAAAGAAAAGCTGGCTGTTTACAAAGAGGCAAACATACCTTGCTATTTTGGTGGTACTTTGTTTGAAGCATTTGTAGTCAGAGATCAAATTGATGACTATTTGAAAGTTATAGAAAAATATGATTTAGAATATGCTGAAGTAAGTGACGGTTCTGTTGAGATGGATCATGATTTGAAATGTCAGTATATCGAAAGAATGGCTAAGTATGTGACTGTTTTGAGTGAAGTTGGATCCAAGGACGCTGCCAAAATTATCCCTCCATACAAATGGATAGAACAGATGCAAACTGAATTAGCTGCGGGAGCATGGAAGGTAATTGGTGAATCAAGGGAAGCAGGAAACGTAGGTCTTTTTAGGGATTCAGGGGAAGTAAGACAGGGTCTCGTTGAAGAAATTTTAACTAAAATACCTTCAGATAAAATCATCTGGGAAGCTCCCCAAAAAGCACAACAGGTTTGGTTTATTAAATTAAGTGGAGCCAATGTGAATCTTGGAAACATAGCCCCTAATGAAGTAATACCACTTGAAACAATTAGATTAGGTTTAAGAGGAGACACTTTTAACCATTTTCTGGAAGCACTGTGATTTCATTTAGCTTCATTGTCTCATTGCTACTAAAAGGTATAGCAATGGGAGCTGCCAATGTCATACCCGGAGTATCGGGTGGAACTATTGCTTTTATAACCGGGATTTATGAGAGACTGATCAACTCACTTAAATCATTTGATTTAAAAGCTTTGCAATTGTTGTTCAGTTTTCGGATAGCAGAATTTATTAGATATACTGATCTTTATTTTCTTACATTCCTGTTTTTAGGTGTTGGGATTAGTATTTTGAGCCTGGCAAGAGTGCTTGAATGGGCATTTCTAAATCATGAAATCCCGACATTAGCTTTTTTCTTTGGATTGATTGTAGCATCAGTTTACGGTGTCGGGAAAGAAATAGGGAGTAAAAATACGCCGGTAATTATATCGATTGTTATTGGAGTTAGTGTTGCAGTATTGATGGCATTTCTTACACCTGCAACAAGCAATGATAATGTATTTTAC
This sequence comes from uncultured Roseivirgaceae bacterium, assembly GCA_964437135.1. Taxonomy (GTDB): domain Bacteria; phylum Bacteroidota; class Bacteroidia; order Cytophagales; family Cyclobacteriaceae; genus CAYTFO01. Next base: position 4,203 of record CAYTFO010000202.1, read on the forward strand.
ATTTTTCTTTGCGGCATTGTAGCAGTTTGTAGTATGATTTTGCCTGGTTTGTCAGGGTCATATATTCTCTTGCTTATGGGTAATTATGTTTTGGTCCTCCAGGCAATAAATACATTAGACTTTGCATTGTTAATTCCACTGCTTATAGGTTGTGTTGCTGGACTGGTGATGTTTTCAAGGCTACTAAGTTTTTTGTTTTCTAAATATCGGGGACAGACAATAGGGTTATTGACCGGCTTTGTGCTTGGTTCTCTATTAATTATTTGGCCCTGGAAACAGACAGAATATTTGATTGTTGAAGCTGGAAAAGAAAAGGCAGTGGGTTATACCTGGTATTTACCAGAATTAAATGCTGAATTCCTAATTGCATTCACTTTAATGTTAGCTGGTTTTTTTATTGTGTTCTTCATAGAAAGACTAGGTGGAGAAAAAACTTCCAAATAATTCTAAATTTTAGTTTATTAAGTCTAATTTAGGAATACCCATAATATTCCGGAATTATGAAGCGATATGGATTAGTTGGTTATCCTTTAGGCCACTCCTTTTCCAAAACTTATTTTGAAAATAAATTCAAAAAGCAAGGTTTGGAAAATACTCATACCTATGATTTATATGAGCTCGAATATTTAAAGGATTTTCCTTCAATTTGGGATCGTGTTCCGGATTTGGAAGGTGTTAATATTACTATTCCTCATAAAATAAACATCATACCCTTTTTAGATCAAAAAGATGAGTCTGCTATAAAGGTTGAAGCGGTAAATGTTGTCAAAAAAAAGAATGGTAAATTAATCGGCTATAATTCAGACTATTATGGATTTAAGGTCTCTCTGGAAAAATGGCTGGAGGGGGCCAGACCAACGGCTTTAATTTTGGGTACCGGAGGAGCAAGTTTAGCTGTGCAGGCAGCTTTAACTGACCTGGATATCGATTATTTTTTAGTTTCCAGATTTAAAGACAAGGCCGATTATATATATACCCAATTGATCAGAGACCCTTCAATTATGGAGGATAATAAACTTCTGATCAATACAACACCTATAGGTATGTATCCTGACGTT
>CAYTFO010000202.1:5270-7034 GCA_964437135.1 uncultured Roseivirgaceae bacterium
ATGGTCCGCCCATTCCGTATGAAATGATTACGTCAGAACATTTTGTTTATGATCTGATCTACAATCCCAAAGCCACTTTCCTGTTAAAAGAAGCCCATAAACAAAAAGCAAAAATCAAAAACGGGATCGAGATGCTCAAGTTGCAGGCCGAGAAAGCCTGGGAAATCTGGAATTCCTGAAACTGTAATCCTACAAAATAGGTTTTTATCACTATGAGTTTTAATCTTCAATCCCCTTACGAACCTACGGGTGATCAGCCTAAAGCTATCGAAGAATTGGTAAGTGGAATTATGGCTGGAGAACCTGCACAAACCCTTTTAGGGGTAACAGGTTCCGGTAAGACTTTCACTATGGCTAATTTGATAAATGAAATTGATCGGCCAACATTAATATTAAGCCATAACAAAACATTGGCAGCCCAGCTATACGGGGAGTTTAAGAGTTTTTTCCCTGATAATGCTGTGGAATACTTTATATCATATTACGATTATTATCAACCGGAAGCCTATATACCCACTACCAATCTCTATATTGAAAAGGATCTATCAATCAATGACGAAATTGAGAAACTAAGACTAAGTGCTACCAGCTCTTTGCTTTCTGGAAGAAGAGATGTTGTAGTAGTTGCTTCAGTATCATGTATTTATGGTATCGGCAATCCTGAAGAGTTTGGGAAAAATGTCATTAAAATTCAGGAAGGAGATGTTATTTCAAGAAATAAATTCCTCTTTGAGTTGGTAGATATTCTATATAGCAGAACCGAAGTTGAATTTAAGAGGGGGACTTTTAGGGTAAAAGGGGATACAGTGGATGTGTATGTCGCCTATGCTGATTTTGCATATCGATTTATTTTTTGGGGAGATGAAATTGAATCAATAAAAAGAATAGATCCTGAAACGGGAACAAAACTTTCAGATGAGAAAATTATCACAATTTTTCCGGCCAATCTTTTTGTAACAGGAAAGGATCAACTCAATACTGCCATTCATGAGATTCAGGATGATATGGTCGAACAGGTTCAGTTTTTTGAAGATGAAAGAAGGTTTTTAGAAGCAAAAAGATTGAAAGAGAGAACTGAATTCGACCTGGAGATGATTCGGGAAATAGGCTATTGTTCAGGCGTGGAAAATTACAGCCGTTATTTTGATCGAAGAAAACCAGGAGCCCGGCCATTCTGTCTGCTGGATTATTTTCCTGATGATTACCTGATGATTATAGATGAAAGTCACGTCACAATTCCTCAGGTTAGAGGTATGTGGGGTGGAGATAGAAGTCGTAAAGTAAATCTTGTGGATTTTGGTTTTAGACTACCATCTGCATTGGATAACAGGCCTCTTACTTTCAATGAATTTGAAGAAATGATCAATCAGGTTGTATTTGTGAGTGCAACACCTGGAGATTATGAACTTAGAAAATCAGAAGGAGTAATTGTAGAACAGTTGATCAGACCAACAGGACTATTGGATCCTGAAATTGAAATTCGTCCTAGCTTACATCAGATAGATGATCTGATGGAGGAAATCCAACAGCGTATCGAAATGGGTGATAGAATACTGGTTACAACGCTCACAAAAAGAATGGCGGAAGAACTAACCAAATTCTTAACAAGAGCAAATGTAAAAACCCGATATATACACTCAGAAGTAGATACTTTGGATCGAGTAGAGATCCTGAGGGAACTTAGACTCGGAGTGTTTGATGTATTAGTAGGCGTAAACTTATTGCGTGAGGGACTGGACCTGCCGGAGGTATCATTGGTAGCAA
>CAYTFO010000203.1:0-6890 GCA_964437135.1 uncultured Roseivirgaceae bacterium
TTTCCAGCAAATCATCATTCCCCAACTTAAAAGTATGATGATGGGAACCAATCTTTTTAGCCACTAACTCTGCATATCTGGTTTCATCAAAAAATGGATGATCTTTGTATCCTATGGAAAATGAATGCAATTCATCTATATGGTGAGATGCAATTGTTGAAATGACCGATGAGTCAATCCCCCCACTTAGGAAAGTTCCCAGAGGTACATCTGAAATCAACCTCCTGGTTACAGAATCATCAAGTAACTTGCGTAGTTGATTTTTGGCATCTTCAAAATTTGAAATTAGAGGGCGATCATTTTCCAGATTATAATAGCGCTCCTTACTCATCGCACCATTATCGATCTCAATCATCTCCCCTGGTTCCAACTTGTGAACGTCCTTATAAATTGTGAAAGGAACAGGAATGTAGGTCAATTGAAAATATAAGTTCAGGGATTCTTTACTGATCTTTTTGGGAATAGGAAAACATGTTAATGCTTTTAACTCTGAGGAAAAAAAGCAGCTATATTCATCGAAATAAAACACCAGTGGTTTTATACCGAACCTGTCTCTTGCTACAATAAGATAATCTGATTCATTATCGTAAAAAGCAAAGGCAAAAAAACCATTCAATCTTTTTAAAAAAGCCTTACCGCATTTTATCAGTCCGTAAAGTAATACTTCTGTGTCCGTGTCTGACCTGAACTTTATTCCCTCCTTTTCTAACTCTAACCTTAATTCCCTGAAATTGTAAATTTCTCCATTGAATATCAGGCTGTACTTTCCAGAAGTATCCAACATAGGTTGTTTGCCCTGTTCGGAAGTATCCAAAATTGAGAGCCTTCTATGACCAAAACCAACTTTACCCTGCTCCCATATGCCCGACATATCGGGTCCCCGAAGACTAAGCTTTGCTGTTGATTCTCTAAGTTGACTACTTAAATCTCTGCTTTCCTTAAACTTATAATAACCCGTGATCCCACACATTTCAGCAAAAATAAGATTCTATACAATCACATACATAGTCGATTTGATCTGACCCGAGTTCCGGATAGCACGGAAGATTGAGGCATTCCTGGGATATTTTTAGTGAATTTTTGAATCCTCTTTGTTCCCCGTGAGCTTTCGTATGAGGGATAACAAAATCATAATTCACAGAAGTCTCAATACCTTTGGAAAATAGATATTCGCGTAATTGATCCCGATCATCTGTCAGGATAGTGTATAAATAAATTCTGTGATCATCCGTAATCCTGGGAGTAGTGATCATTGATAGCTTTGCCAGCCGGTTCGAGTACATTTGGGCAATTTCCCGTCTTTTTTCTATCCAATTATCTAAATACTTGAGTTTTACCCTCAAAACAGCCGCCTGAATAGGGTCCATCCTGCTATTTGTTCCCAAAAACTCATAATTTCTTGCTGGAAAGTCCGTTCCATAATTTGCGAGTTTCTTTACTCTTCGAGCTAATTCGCTGTCATTGGATAAAATAGCTCCTGCATCCCCATAAGCTCCTAATTGCTTTGTCGGGTAATAACTCTGAATCGCAATATCTGAATACTCACCCAGGTTAATTCCTGTGTTTCGATAACCATGATATTGAGCTGCATCTTCTATAACAAACAGATTATGCTCTTTTGCAATTTGCTCTAATTCAGACATTTTATAGGGCTCACCATACAGGTGAACCGGTAGTATAGCTTTTGTTTTTGAAGTAATTCTTTTCTCTACCTGAGTAAGATCCATCTGAAAAGAATTTGCTGCAACATCGATAAAAACAGGCCTGGCTCCCACCATAGAAATTGCATGAGCAGCAGAAATCCATGAATATGCTGTGGTAATTACTTCATCTCCCGGTCCAATACCAAGTGCTCGAAATGATAGTTCCAATGCATTGGTGCCATTACCACATGAAATCACATGTTGAATACGATAATAAGCAGCAAGTTCTTTTTCAAATTCAGCAACATATTCCCCTCCAATAAAATTACCGGAATGGATCACATTACTGATCGCCTCATCAATCTCATTTTTAAGATTTTCGTATTGTAACAGAAGGTTTTGAAAAGGAACTTGCATTAAAATCAAATTTCTCCAATTATTAATTCATACTATAAATTATTTGAAGGTTTTTTAAATACGTACGTTTTTACGTATCTTCACTGAATGAAATCAATATCCGTTACTGAAGCAAGAAAAAACATTTATAAGTTAGTTGATGAAGCAGCTGAGGTACATGAGCCCATCAAAATTAGTGGTAAAAGAAATAACGCAGTTCTTTTAAGTGAAGAGGATTGGAAATCAATTCAGGAGACTCTTTATCTAACATCTATACCCGGAATGCGTGAATCAATAAAAGAAGGTTTAGAAGCCGATCTTAAAGACACTTCGGAACATTTAGAATGGTAAAGTTTAAACTTGTTTATACGAAACAAGCTCAAAAAGACGCTAAAAAAATTAGCTCCTCCGGATTAAAGCAAAAAGTTATTGATTTACTCGAGATCCTTAAAAATGACCCATTCCAAAAACATCCTCCATTTGAAACATTAGTTGGAGATCTGAAAGGAGCATACTCCAGAAGAATAAACATTCAACATAGAATTGTCTATCAGGTGTATGAAAAAGAGAAAATAGTAAAGATCATCAGAATGTGGACTCACTATGAATAAAGTCTTTTGAATTTTCTAAACAAGATAACTCAACCCTGCTTTTTGATTTCTTTTAAATGTTCCCTTGCCTCTTTATTAGCTCTGTTCTTTCTTTTGGTTACTTTCTTCACCGTTTTATAGTATTCTGCTGCATCTTCAAACCGCTGATTTTCTTCAGCAATCAACCCCAGACGAAGCACTGAATACACATAATATCCTTTATCGGTATTTTTTGAAAGCTCGCCATATTCCTTCGCATACTCATAGTATTTCTGAGCCAGATCATCCTTTTGTTTGATTTCATATATATGACCCAGGAAAAAAGCTGCATACCTTCCACTATTATATTCATATCCGGGCCATTGAAGATCGATTCGCTCCATGATCGTCTCGCAGACAGGTATCGCTTCTGTATATTTTCCGGATTGATAAAGCAAACGAGCATAGAAGCGATGAAAATAGGCATTGTTAGGATACATCTCATGCAAATATTTTGCAATTTGAAACGCACCATCAACATCTCCATTTTCAAAAAGTAATATTCGCATTAAAAAATACTGGGCTTCTGTTCTGGAATAAAATGCATTCCTTGCTGTTTCTTCCAGTTGCTCAATCCCCAATTCTTTATCTCCTTCCGGGAAAAAAGCCATAAAAGGTCTTAATAACGGATATTCTTCCCTGATCCACTTAGCATAATAGTTAAATAGTCCATCTCCAAACAAAATCTCAGGACTAAAGTCTTCATGACCCCTGCATTCTTCCAGGTAATTCAATGCTTTTTTACCAGCAAATGCTGCTTTTGTGTAATCCCTTCTCTCTGAGTACAACCGTCCTTTGAAAGAATGCGATGCTGCTAAAAAGAAAGCTCCTTCTATTTTATCTACTTCCTCATAAATTCTTTCAGATAACACTAAAGCAGTGTCCATGTATGCTAAAAATTGTTCATCAAATTCTTTGTTCTCAATATCCGGAAGAATCTGCCACCAATAGTTCAGTCCCATTAGAAAATAGGGAAGTGGATGCCAACCGTATTGTTTTTTAAGGTAATTATATTGTCGTTGAGCGCGATCAAAATTAAAATTGTACATATCGTACATGGCCTGAGTGGCCTCTACCTGAACATACCTGTTTTTCAATAAAATGTTTCCAGCAGCACTGTCCACAGGCCCTGACCATTGGGCATTTGCGAGCAGTGGGAATAAAATCAATATATGAAGAATGTACTTTTTCATTTACTTGTTATCAGACCAACATATATTTACAACTTTCGTTCCAAACTATTAATCTGAGTATGTAACGTTCAACTAAGTTAAATGATTGAAGCAATAACTAAATATCGCGAAAAGTTTTTTGAAGACTGGTATCAATTCAATAGCTCGGTCTTTTTTATCGTACTTTGCCTACTCTACATCTCTATTCTCCTTCTTAAAAGAATGTTTATAATCTCAGATATTGCTGCTTTTGAAATTCTGCAGTCCAGGGGTGAAATGTGGATTTTTGATTTGATCTTTGGCTTTCAGTATCTGAGTGTACCTTTATTCCTGGCGTGGAAATTTACCCTGACAGCTTTTATCTTATGGATAGGGTGTTTCATGTTTGGTTATAAAATCACCTATAGCCAACTCTGGAGGTGGATCATGTTTAGTGAATTGCTCTGGATACTTCCTGAAATATTGAAATTTCTTTATTTCCTGCTGGGTCCTGATGACCCTGATTACCAGGATATTGTAGCATTTTATCCACTATCCCTCATGAGCTTATTTGACCATGAAACCATTGCTGCCCGATTTCATTACCCTTTGAAGTCCTTAAACTTATTTGAACCTATTTACTGGCTGATATTGATTATCGGAGTTTTCTATCTGAGTAAGAAGAAATGGCAAATTTCAGTTTATGTAGTCTTCTCAAGCTATGTGCTCTTCTACTTACTATGGCTCATTTATTATTCTATTGTTTATAAATGAGGTTGAGACATTTGGTGGTTAAACGATTAACTTATCCACATCCTCATAATTCTTAGTTTGTTTATAACTTTTATGTAAATAATATAGAATCCTGATTTAGGTCATAGCATTCGAAAACATCGCTTACGTAATTTGAAGTGATTTTAAAAGCTGTGAAAATGTACGTAAGCATTAGTTTTCTTCAACTATTTCACTCAGGTCCATAAGTATCCGCAGACTTCCGCGAAAAATTCAAACCACCAAGATTTTTAAAATAAAGAAACCAAGAACATGACGACCATTACACAGGATCAATCTACCTATACAAGAAAAGATGTCCTCAAAGCATCTTTGTCATATTTCAATGATGATGAATTAGCAGCCACTACCTGGATCAATAAATACTGCCTGCAAAATGAAAAAGGAGAATATCTTGAAAAAACACCGGATGATATGCACAGAAGGTTGTCAAAAGAGTTCTCAAGAATAGAAAAGAACTATAAATCGAAAAATAATCCTCTTCTATCAGAATACGGAAAAAATCGTTCGGAACTTACTGAAACAACCATTTACAATCTTTTCAGAGAGTTTAAGTATATCATACCTCAGGGTAGTGTTATGGCTATTCTCGGAAATGAAAATGCTGTAGGTTCTCTATCAAATTGTGTAGTTATAAATGCACCTGTGGATTCTTATGGTGGAATCTTTTACACAGATCAGCAGCTGGCTCAATTATGTAAGAGAAGGTGCGGTGTGGGTTTTGATATTTCAACATTGCGCCCAAGAGGAACTTCTGTAAAGAACGCAGCAGGATCATCCAGCGGTGTTATTTCGTTTATGGAAAGGTTTTCTAATACTACACGCGAGGTAAGTCAGAATGGCAGAAGAGGTGCGTTAATGCTCACGATGGATATACACCATCCTGATATAGAGGAGTTTATCAGTGTAAAGCAGGATCTAACTAAAGTCACAGGTGCTAATATATCTGTTAAAGTAACAGATGATTTCATGGACGCTGTGGTTAAAGACCAGGATTTTAAACTTACCTGGCCTGTTGGTAGTAAAAATCCACAGATCACGAAAACAGTTAAGGCAAAGGAATTGTGGGGTAAAATCATTTTCTCAGCGCATAAATCTGCTGAACCCGGGATCATTTACTGGGATCGACAACATAAATATTCCACCTCTTCCGTTTACCCCGGATTTGAAAATGAATCTACCAACCCATGTTCAGAAATTGCCATGCAGGGTGGTGATTCATGCCGTTTGATGGCTATCAATGTTTACAGCTTTGTAAAGAATCCTTTTACATCTGAGGCCTCTTTTGATTTTGAAAAACTTTATGAAATTACCTATGAAGCCCAAAGACTCATGGATGACCTGGTTGATCTTGAGCTAGAGCATGTGGATAGAATTCTTCAAAAAATTGAAAACGATCCTGAAGATGAATTAATCAAATCTGTTGAAAGGGGAACCTGGGAAATGCTAAAAAATAACGGTAAAAAAGGACGTCGTACCGGATTAGGTTTCACTGGTTTGGCTGATGTGTTGGCAGCTCTCAAAATAAAATTTGACAGTGATGAGTCGCTGGCAATAATAGATGAGATTATGAAGGTGAAATGCCGCGGAGAGTTTGACAGCTCAATTGATATGGCTATTGAAAGGGGTTCTTTTGAAGGTTTTAACCCAGAAATTGAAGAAAAAAGCGAGTTTGTTCAATTCCTTAATAAAGATTTGAAAGAAGTGCATGACAGAATGATGAAATACGGGAGACGAAATATCAGTATTTCAACAGTAGCACCAACAGGAACCGTCAGCTTACTGGCTCAAACCTCCTCCGGAATTGAACCTGTATTTATGCTTTCCTATAAAAGGAGAAGAAAACTGGATGATAAATCAAAAGCTAAAGCGAGTTTTGTGGATAACTCCGGAGACAAATGGGAAGAGTTTGATGTTCACCATCCAAAATTGAAGAAGTGGCTAGAATTATATCCTGAAAAAGACTATGATGAAAATCCATACTCAGGGTCCACGGCCTCTGAAATTGACTGGGAAAAACGAGTGGAAATTCAATCTGTAATCCAAAAATATGTAACACATTCTATCAGTTCCACCATTAATCTTCCCGCTGAGATTGACGTTGCAACTGTTGAAAAAATATACAGAAAAGCATGGCAAAAGGGCTTAAAAGGCATTACAGTTTACAGAGATGGGTCTCGATCAGGTGTTTTGGTGAAGCAGGAAGAAAGTACTACAAATAATGCAGCGGATATCATTGAAAATCATGCACCTAAAAGAACAAAGGAACTTGCTGCTAA
>CAYTFO010000204.1:0-6860 GCA_964437135.1 uncultured Roseivirgaceae bacterium
GGTATAGCTGTTAAAAACATAGAATCAGACGAAGACTGGGTTAACATGACCTTATTAAATTCGGATGAAAACTTCCTTTCAACTATGGGTATTCAGCTGGTGGCAGGCCGAAATTTTCGTTCTGATGAATCGGCTCGAGATGAAAGAAAATTTGATAAAGCTATTATCAACGAAACCGGTGTAAGAGCTTTGGGCTGGTCACCGGAAGAAGCGATTGGTAAAGTGATCACTAATAACGAGGATAATATAACGATTATCGGAGTGGCTGCAGATTTTAATAATCAGTCACTTCATGAGCCCGTTTACCCTTTTATCCTAAGCGTAAATGATTTTCCAGATGCGACAACACCTGCTGCAGTTGTAAAAATGCAACCACGAAATATGATGGAAACCGTTGCTTTGGTGGAAGAGTTGTGGAGTGAGTTTATACCAGATCAGGTAATGGTATATGATTTTATGGATCAATCAATGGCACAGTTTTATGAGGCAGAGAGACTTACCGGAAAACTATTCGTGTTGTTTTCATCATTGGCTATTCTTATCTCATGTCTGGGGCTATTTGGTTTGATGGGTTTTGTCGTGGAACGCAGAGCAAAGGAAATAGGGATTCGTAAAGTTATGGGGGCACAGGTTTTTCAATTAGTTGCTCTATTATCTCGAGATTACCTGCGATTGGTCATTATTTCATCTTTGATTGCCATACCACTTGCCTGGTGGGGTCTGCAGAAATGGCTCGAAAACTTTGCTTATCATGTAAATAATTCAATCTGGACTCTTTTAATGGCTGGATTTACAGTGTTGATCATCACCTGGATCACGGTGGCTTATTATGCTTATAAATCAGCTTCGGCAAACCCGGTGAACTCGCTTCGTAAAGAATGAAATAGTAAACTAGGCTAAAGGAAAGGAACCAAGGATTTCAAACTTATTTTATAACATTTCGCAGATATCTCGCAAGAGTCATGAAAAGATTTACATCATCGGGTTTTAGATGCATAAGTCTGTCTTTTACTTGTTGATATAACCCGGGTTGGCGTTTCTGAACTCCCAGTTTTACTAAGAAATCATCAACCTGTTCTTTGTAAGCTTTAAATAAGCCAGGATCTTTTATCTCTTCATATTTTTCTGTATTTGTTGCTTCCTTAATTTGACTGAGTTCATACGCGTAAAGCATCACACTATGTGATAAGTTGATCGAAGGATAATCCTGTGCCATAGGTATGGAGGAAAGTATATCGCAAAGATTTTGTTCCTCGATCTTAAGTCCGTCTGATTCGGAGCCAAAAACTATTCCCACAGATGTTAAACTTTCTTTTCTCTCTTTAAGGAAGGGCTTTATTTTACGAATTTCCAGATATTCATTTCTCAGGGAAAATTCTTTACCGGTTGTTCCTATAACCAGATCTAAATCTGAAACAGCATCTTCCAATTTATCAAAAGACAGTATTTTTTCAAGTATATGATGCGTTTCATAGGCGGTATTAAATGCACCCTTGTGAAGTTGTTTGTCAGATTCCACTATCCGTAAGGAATCAAAACCCATATTGTAAATGCATCGGCAAACAAACCCAATATTTTCAGGTACAACCGGGCGAACGAGAATGAAGGTTATTTGCATAGCATAAACATCATGTATAGTAAATTCTCAGAAACAAAGTATCTCAAAAAGCCAATTCTTATTTTGAATATTATTTTCATCTAAACCAATACCTAGTTTATGAGGCAAATTATGATATAACGTAAAGCAATAGTTTTCATGAGGTTTTTTTCATTATCTAGAATTATTTAATTCTTCCTATTAATCAATTCTAATGTCTCTTTGATAAACTCAGTTTTATTCAACATGTAATTGCCTCGGTCATTTCTAAATTTTGTAGCAAGCTTTACTTTTAGCTGTTCGTACTCCTTTGCTCGTTTCACATTTTCCCTCAAATAATCCCGGAATTTTAGTTGATTCCACATTACATTTTCTTTAGGACACATATGGATATGAAAGATTTGTTTTTTTGTTCCATCAGGATGATAACCTCTACCAAAGGAAGAATATGCTTTGATGTTTTCTCTTTCCGGGACTTCAAAATGTGTATAACCCAGTTCTGCAAATTCATCAATCAGTGCTTTGTCAAAAAGCAGGGCAGAAGGAATCTCTATTAAAATATCGATGTAAGGTTTTGATTTAATACCGGGGATAGATGAACTACCAAAATGTTCAATTCTGAGTATTTTATCGGAACCAACCTTTTTCAGAATCCGATTTTTCTCTTTGTTGTAGATTTCTTTCCATTTTGGATTGTGGTTTACAAGTTCGATGGGATATAATGTATTCCAATCCTCTTTTGTAAGGTCATAAAGTGTTTTTTTCATGTTTCAGAGTAAAGGAGATAATCATTTTGAAAAATAGCAATTTGACAATTAGACCCTAACTAATATCTGCTGCCTTCTGTGCTTTCCGGAATATGTTCTTCGATGGTAGCTAAATCTTCTTTGGTAAGGTTTACCTCAAAAGCGCCTAAATTTTCTTCCAATCGATGTATTTTACGGGTTCCGGGAATTGTTGTTATTTCATCATTTCGATTTAAAATCCAGGCAAGTGCTATTTGGGCTTTGGTGGCTCCTTTGCTTTCAGCAATTTGTTCGACCACTTCCACAAACTTTAGATTTTTTTCAATAGCCTCATCTGTGAATCGTGGGTTATTGAGTCGAAAATCACCGGGTTCAAGATCTGCTCTGCTTTTAATTGCTCCTGTAAGAAATCCTCTGCCCAGTGGACTGTAAGCTACAAAAGTAATTCCCAGCTTCTTGCAAACATCAAAAAGTTCGTCCTCTGGTTCACGGCTCCATAAAGAATACTCGGTTTGAAGTGCAGTAATGGGATGGACAGCATGTGCACGTCGGAGCGTTTCCGGATCAACTTCCGAAAGTCCAAGGTGTTTTACTTTTCCCTGTTTGACCAATTCTGCCATAGTACCTACTATATCTTCAATTTCGACCTCAGGATCTTTTCGATGCATGTAGTAAAGATCGATAGTCTCTGTTCCTAACCTTTTCAGACTTTGCTCACAGGCTTCTTTTATATATTCAGGCTTGCCATTTATTCCTAAGAACTCTCCATTGGGACCTCGCATTACTGCAAATTTGGTAGCGAGAACAAGATCATTCAATTTTTCTTTAAATGCTTTACCCAATAGGAGCTCATTTTCACCGCTGCCATACATATCTGCGGTATCAAAAAAATCTACACCCAAATCTATCGCTTTATGTAAAGTCTGGATAGATTCTTTTTCGTCGAAAGAGCCATAGAATTCTGACATACCCATGCAGCCCAGGCCTATTCTGTTGATATTGAGCGTTGAATGACCCAATGTTGTTCTTTTTTCCATAGTGTATTTGATTAGTTAAGTATTTGAATGCACTATGTAAATTAACTAAAATAGACTAACTGGAATTCAACATCAATGAATCACCTGGTTATTCCATAAGTCTGATAAAAGATTACTCGCAGAATCATTCTTTGGAATTATTACAAACTCAATTTCCGCTGTCCGCTCGACTATCTTTTAAAAGCAGTAAAATGTTAAGGGTCAGGTACTAACTCAATTATTTGATTTCAAATGTAAGCGTGGCCCAATTTGATTCATAATCAAGATCATCTTCATTAACCTCTTTCATGTGGATGGTTGCAATGTACCATTGTCCAGGATTTGTGATCTTAAAACTAACTTCACCCTTTTCATTGGTTTTTAAAGCAGTTTCTTGCGCTTCCTGTTGGTTTGGTTTTTCCCTAGAACTGATATGTACCTGTTGATTTTCGAGCGGCTTTCCCATATACAATAATCGAAAAGTGATTTCATCACCTGCTGATAATTCATAGGGGTTTTGTAGTGGGATAAACTCTATTGGATAATTAAACTGAGTTGCATAATGATCCGATCGGGTATCCCCAACTTGTAAAATTGCCTTAACATGTTTTGAATATCTCTCATTCGCAGTATTAACGGAGATTCCTTTTTCTTCCCTTTCCTTAATAATAGTAGTTAATCCCTCGTGTTCCAGGTACTCAGTAAACTCATCTCCAGTAAGTTCAATTATCCTTGATTTTGTAGAAATACCTGCAATGTAAGTGCCTTCATTTCCCGTTTTGAATTTGAGATAGGTAACATCACCCCTGTCATAATAGTCATTAGCAGAAGGGGTAAAACTGAAATCAGGACCCAATATTTTTGGATTAATAATGCGGTCTCTGGTGATGATATTTTCACTTTTGTCAAAAGTTCCATTGTAAAGGAATAGTTCGTTTTCACTTTTTTCAGCTAAAAAGTAGCTGGTTGATTTGAGAAATAACTCATGTGAGGATAATGTGACAAATAGTAGTAATAATCCGAACGTTCTTTTCATAAATTCAAGCTTTTTCTATCGGTAAATATGTTGAGAATCCATTTAATAAAATGCTTCATTGAGCAGAAAGCTAAAAATTAATTTCTATTATCATGTTTCTATTTAAAGTAAATACGAATAGAGAAGAATCAAAAAGAAGTAGTAATATCACATTCATACCCGAACTCATTTCATGAAGATTGTGATCAATCTTCTATGTGTAAAAGCTATACCACAAAGAATCCAATAAATTGGATTACACTAAGGAGTGCTAAGAGTCACAAAGTGATTTAGGTATTCAGTTATCAGAAGTCAGAAATCTGAAAACTGACAATCTTGATATTTTTCAATATCAAAAACTTCTGTGATCTTTTGAAATTCTTTTTTTAAATGTTTTCGTCTAATTCTAGACTGTTAGTGTATATTTCCTGGTAGATACTATCTTTATAATCCCTACTATACCCACGAATATATTTCTTCAATTCACCGCTTTTATTAAAAAACAGAAAGTAAGGAAATGAATTAATTTCAAGACTATCACTTATATAATCATTAATGTCGAATAGGATTTTTTCTTTGTTTTTTATTATTGTACTATTCAGAATTTGAGAAATATTCTTCTCTTCATTTTGGTTAAACTGGTAGATGTAAAAATGATTTAAGGAAGTTATTTTAGATACTTCCTCTTCCAAATCCTTTATAGATGTTAAACAAGGTCTACATGACTGATTCCAGGTTTCAAACAGTACTGATTTGTCAGAATTTTCAAGGTTTATGGTATCAAATTCATAATTTAAAAATTCATATTTACTAATGTTTTTTTTAGTTGGTTCAACTTTTATATCTCTATTAGTAAATGTTTGTTTCAGGAGTATTTTTGGATAGAGAAGAAGTGAATATCCGGTTGAGAATATGATAAGTATGAGAATGACAGACATTCTTTTTCTAAAAATGTAAGCAGTGAAAAAAAGAATATAAATCCAGAAAATTGGGAATAAAAATATGTTTGAATTTGATTTTGTGAATCCAAGTGAGGCTATTACATAAAAAGTTGGACCAAGAAATACTATCAGTCTACTTTTTAAATCTTTTTTATCTATTTGAGGAATTATATTGATAAGTAGAAGGGTAAACAGAAATGTACATAGTACTAAAAACTTACTTGAATTTTGATTATTCAATAGCCCTAATCCCCAAATCGGAATTAGAGCTATCGTAAATAATATTTGTATTATTCTCGTTTTAATCATTGTCAATTTTTAGGACAATCTTCAGCGAATAATTCATCTCTATCAGTACAACTCTGTAACCATAAGAAACCACATCCATAACTAGTGGATTCACATTGGGAATGAGTACATTCTGATTCAGATCCTCCACATGTCCATCCGCAATTACATTCTGGATTATCTTCTATTCTTTCATTTTGATTCTCAATAATACTGAATCCATCTTTTACCTGTTGTGCAAAATTCTTATCAATTTTCGAATTATTGTTAGGTTGAATTTTATAATCTTCCAAAGAATTAAACATAGATATATATTCTGATTTTGGAATTTGAAGAGCAAGATTATAAGCAATAGTTTTTAATTGTTCATTATCAATTAAGTCATCTTGATTTGATGCGTTAGACAATATTTCAATCAATTGATTTATCTCAGAATTATATTTACTGGTACTATTTTTTATTTGGTACAGTTTGCTTTTCCATAAATCACTCCTTTCTTTAAATGTTAGTAGATCGAATTCTAATTTTTGATCAATTTTTGATTTATTTGATGTGAAAGATTTTCGTTCTGTAGAAAAGGATGTTTTTAAATTGTCCAAGTTTTCGCTACAAGCGAAAAACATAATAAAATAAAGAATAAAAAGTTTTTTCATAATTACAGTAAATTAATTTATGCCTACTTTCAGTATTTAAATGGATGTTTCGGCTTTTCCCATTTTTTTCTAAATTTTACATTTTTATAATGTATTTTGGATTGATAATTAGTAAAAATTTCTTTTGATCAAAAATTTGTTTAAAAATTTTGTAACCTTCTGAATATCAATTATATAATTATTTTCTAGTAGAATATTATTCCCATTTGTGGGATTAATATTCCCAAAGTGTTTCTAGTTGAGAATAATTTATAAAAACAGTATTTATGAAATTAGTTATTATTTAGCAGATCAAATTGATATTTCTATTTCAGATCTTATTCTTAGCTTTATTAGTTTTTTCAATACAAGTTTAGAGTGTGAATTAAAATTTAATCGATGAATGATTGATTTAAGAAAGCAAAATCTTCGAGTTGATATTAATTAATTACTTGTTTATAAGCAGGTCGCTAGTTATATGTTAGAAATTCTTTGAGAATTGGATTTCACGAAGAAGCAAGAAGTTCCACAAAAAAGGTATTAGTAGTGACCAAGAAAACCTCTTCAATCCTTTGGGCTCCTTTGAGTCCCTTCTATGTTGAAAAGCAACTTTAGAAGCCAAAAT
>CAYTFO010000205.1:0-2937 GCA_964437135.1 uncultured Roseivirgaceae bacterium
TACTGTAAATCATGGTTATTACCCCGGAAATCATCAATGTTTCTACAGGTTTCAAACCGAGTAGAATACTACCTATTTTAATCCCGGCAAGACACACAACCGACATTATCATAACGTTGAAAAATAAACCCAGATAAATTGCTCTGAACCCTCGTAGAAATGATGCCGCTTTACCACTATATCTCAATTCATAAAATTCAATGTCAGTGAGAACCCCGGATCTTTTCCATAATCTTGCATAAATAAAAACAGTGAGCATGCCTGATATAAGAAAGGCCCACCAGGCCCAGTTTCCACTTACACCATTTTTACGCACAATATCAGTAACCAGGTTAGGTGTATCCGAAGAAAATGTTGTTGCAACCATTGATATTCCTAAAAATATCCATGGTATATTTGCGCTGCCAGTAAAAAAATCAGTTGAGGATTTATTCTTTTTGGAAGCATAAATCCCAATCACAAGTGTTATCAGGAAATATACACCTATAACTAGCCAATCTACAAAGCCTAATATCATTTATTGTAATTTATATTTCGATTCAAAATCGTTATATGAAAAAATATTTATATTTAAGCCGTCTCAGTTCAAGGTGGTTCATACTTGAATTGATTCGTAATTTTTTTAAGTTATGACCCATTACCAGCTATTTTTATTTGATAAAATCAAAGATGAATTGATTTTTCATGTTCAAAACGACAAAGTGTCAATCTACAAGTCTAAAAGAAAAATCAGATTCAACAATGATGAGGCATTTTTTTATTTAATAAAATGCAAAAACAATTGTACTGTATTCGAGGAATACACAATCAATCATTTATACGACAGGAAAGATAATTTCATTCATCTGGAATCATTTCAACCTAATTCAAAAACCGATAATAATTCAATGATTCTTTTATGGGTAAAGAATTTCCAACCAATCAATTTTTTGAATAATACTCAGGTTTGGAAAGCTAAAGACAGGCAGATTAGAGGACAAATTGTTGAAATTGACCTTGAAGGTAGTGATTTGGATGATTATCCTGCCTATTTCAATGATTCCAATCAGATTTATTATGGTGAATACTTTACTAAAATAACCGTGGAGGAACTGCTTGACATAGAAGTCTAATGTCTATTGTCAAGTTTGATTGCTACAATATATTTCATTTATCATTTGTTAAAATTATTGCGGACTTATTTTAAAACAAAAAACCCTGAAGTTTAGAGCCTCAGGGTTTTTTGGACAATTTATCTTTACTTCAAGTCTGAAGGTTTACCACCTTTTCGCCAGTGTTCTTCAATTTCCTCCAGGGAAATACCTTTCGTTTCCGGGATATATCTCAGTCCCCATAATATTCCAAGGATTGCAATAAATGCATACAGGAAGAATGAACCTGCTGGATTGGGTTTAACATCATATGCAGCCTGAATTGCAGCCATTTCCTCTTCAGGGATATCTTCTCTACTTACTACAGGTACAACTTCTGTAATATCAGTGCCTATCGGTATGTCATATTTTTCAAGAACCATGGTCTGCTCAGTGGTAAGTTGTACACCAGATTTCTCTCTCACTATTTCACTGCCGACCGGGGTAAATGCCCAGGCAATTTTAAGAAAAGTAAATGCAACAAGAGCGTTGAAAAGCCAGTTGGATAGAGATCCCATACTCATACCCAATCCTCTTACTTTGGTGGGGAATACTTCCGAGATCATCAGCCAGCCCAATGGTCCAAGGCTGATGGCAAAGAAGAAAATATATACAAGGACAGATCCAACAATAAGGTACCTCATGCCTTCACCCATTCCTTCCCTGTTTAAAAAGAATATTCCAAGAGCTGCTAATGCTACAGCCATTCCTGTGAGTCCAATAAAATAGAGTTTTCTTCTTCCTATTTTATCTATAATACTCATTGATACTACGGTGGAAAGAACATTTACAACACCTACGATGATGGTAGCCGCTATTGCAGCTCTTGCACCTTCAAATCCGGCAATCAGAAAAACTGTAGGAGCATAATAAATGATAGTATTTATACCAACAAATTGCTGGACCAGCATAATACCAACAGCAATGATCAATGCATTTCTAAGCCAGGGTTTAAATAACTCAGTCCAATTAGTTACTGCTTCCTTTTCTTTCTCAATTTCTTTATCTATTCGGGCTATGGAAGCTTCCACCAATTCAGGGCTTTCTACTTTTCTTAATACTTTAATCCCTTCTTCTCTTTTTCCAACTCCCATTAACCATCTTGGTGATTCAGGTAGAAATATCATTCCTACAAATAATATAATTGCAGGGATTACACCCACATAAAACATCCACCTCCAGGAGAAAGGATTCATTTCATCTGCAAAAGCCTGATCACTAAAATAGGAAGCTACTATACCTATGGTAATCATTAATTGAAATGAAGAAACCAGAGCGCCCCGAATTTTTGTTGGGGATATTTCTGCGATATACATTGGAACAGTGAATGAAGAGATTCCAATTGCAATTCCCAGTACAATTCGGCTGATGGCAAGGAAACTCAATGATGGAGCTGCTCCGGCCATAATCGAACCGACTGCAAAAATGAAGGAGGTAATTATAATAATTCTTTTTCGGCCAAATATATCTGTGAGTCTTCCTGATGATAATGCACCGGCAATAGCACCTATCAAAAGAGCTGTAACGATCCATTCCTGGTCTTCAGTGCTCAGATCCCAGCTTCTTTCAAGAAAGGGGAGGGCACCTGATATCACGCCTGTGTCAAACCCAAAAAGTAATCCACCTGTCGATGCAATAGCTGCGATTACAATGACAAGGCTTTTGTTGTATTTTTTTTCTTCCATTATTAAATAATTTCAATTGACGATCTCTGTAAATATAGAAAAATCAGTTAGAAATTGAATTTTAAATTTATAACCGGTCAACAGGTGATATTAAAATCACGGAAAAATACAATTGGCTATTG
>CAYTFO010000205.1:2947-6744 GCA_964437135.1 uncultured Roseivirgaceae bacterium
ACAAAAAGTAAGATTCAACTAAAAATATTTATAGGAATTTTCTAAAAAAGTAAGTTGTGTTAAGATTTCTTTTTCTTCCTCTGATTCTTTCATATCCCATGAAGAACCAGTGAAATAGACTTTTGAAAGAATTCCAAAATAGGAAACAGAGATGGTACCATATCTGTATTTGTAGGTACTGAAGAACACAAAAGATGCGCGCTTACCATTACCCAATTTTAATAAATCACTTTCATCCAGACTCAACCCATGATGCAATTCACCATAATTGGATGAAATGCTCTTCAGATAGTCAGACTCATTTGGATTAGTAAAAAAAAGTAGCAGCAACATTAGCATTGCTGAAATTAAGAAAACTCTTAATTTATTTGTTTTCATAACTAGAATAACTGAAAGACAGGTCTTTTGTCTTTTTAAATAAAGATTTCATCATCAAATTATTCAATAATATACTTTTTTGACTAGTTGTGGTTTCAAGGACTATTGATAAAAATAAAGAATTTGAGCTCATAAATTGACAAAAAAAACCTGAACATCTACCCATAAGCATTCAGGATCATTAAAATCGATATCCTCAGTTTCTTCAAGACTCCGGACTATAATTTGATTTCCTGATCGTTTAATTTCTGTGATTTGCATTTTCTAAAATTTACTGAGATTATTTAGCTATTCCTGCTCAAAGACTGCTGAATAGTCTTTTGCTTCAATATGCCACTTAATGCACGTTAAGAGAAAGTTTTGCTGAAGAAAAACTAACATTTTTCCCTGACTTTCATCTGTAATGTCCAGGCTTTGACTCTTTGCTTTTGCAGTGATCAATAAGCTTATTTTCATGCTGCACTTTGTGCGATTTTTAGCCTGAACAATATTAGCGCAACTATTCCAAAATTCCGAATTGGACAAGGTTCGGGTGAGCTCATCCCCCCAACCGATTCCAATGAGCATCTCGAAGTCTATGTAGATATACACTTTTCACAAAATAGCAGGGTCGAAACGCATCCAGTTCTGAAAGGGTTATGTCATTTTACGAAATTTCTTCTTTATACATTTAAATTCTAGACGATTTTCAGTAGTATTCCACAGCCAAACAGAATTTATATTACAAAAAATTTGGTTCAACAGAGTTTTACTCTATTTTTTCAAAGTTATACTCTCACCGTGCTAAATTTTTTTTAGCTTCATAAACAAGGCAATTTTTTTTTAAATTTTGATTTTATCGAATTATGGGTAGCTATCCGAAAGGAAGAAGTTCGAGGGAGGAAATCATAGACAGGTAAAGACATATCTTCAATGATTATGGAATTCAGATAACCCTCAAAAATTTGTCTGGGCTCATGAACACAACATTAGGCCGGATCACTCACTATTTTCAAAATAAAGAGGCACTTTTCTTTGCCATCATTGAGGATTATGAAAAAAATCTAAAAAATTTAAGGCAGAACCAACCTTCCAGTCGTATCACAATTGATAATCTTGTCGATTCTTACTCACAAGTTTTTGATCTCCAGTATGAATATCAATGTGCGATGAGATTTACAATTGCTTCGTTCCAGCATCAGGAGGAAATGAAGTCTCATATTCACAAGACTTATAGTAATAACCGGGAAATCATTAAAATGATGGTAGAAAGTTTAGTTGATGCTGGTCTATTTCAGCAAAAGATCCTGAAGGACGAGAATTATAATATCTTTCTATTTCAGTTTACTGGTTTATTTACCAGTTGGGTCGTCAATCTCGAATTATATGACAACGATAAGTCAATTCAAGAGGTGAAGCCAATTTACTTAAAAGGAATTGTTTCAGTTTTTTTGCCTTATTTAACAGAAAGAGGGAAACAAGACCTTTATCAAAATGCACTCTTCAGTGATGATTTTAGCGAATCTACACAACTTGTAAATTGAAATGCCCTACTAAAATAGTAGTTGCTCCAGTTCAGGAGTATCATGATATTATTTATGTAGTCTTTCAAAACATATATACCTAAGATGGGAATTCATTTTTGCTGAGTTTTAAATCAAAGGGTTGCTTGATTCAAAGGCTTATTATACTTGCTCATAATTAAGCTCTCATCTACAAGTTACTTGACCACAATTTTATTTAAATCGGTATCTGGAAAGAAAAAAGCAGTCAACTTTATCTCTAATTTTTAACGCTTCTCCTCCCTGGATTTACCGACATAAAGGTTGGGGCGTGCGGCTAGCCCTCGAACCAGTTCGAGCCCTTATTATCATTTAAAATAAAAAAACCTGACCAATGTTTGATCAGGTTTTATTTAAGATGCTCCTCCTCTTGGGCTCGAACCAAGGACCCTCTGATTAACAGTCAGATGCTCTAACCAGCTGAGCTAAGGAGGAATATTTCCTTTGATCCTATTCAAAACAAGCTATTTTATTGCTCATTTTGAAAAGGACTGCAAACATAGTAGGTTAGATGTAAATCTACAATACTATATTTAAATTATTTTTTTGAAAATTGCTTGTCAAATTCAACTGCATAGGGGTCTATCCCTTCATAATATTCAATTTCTAAATCTGCCTTAATTTGCCAGGTATCTTCGCTGATTTTTTTTCCTTTAATACTTCCATTACCAGGATACACATAGTCCGCTCTTACACAATAGCATGCTCGTTGATATATTACCTTATACTTTTCAAATGCTGAATTATCAAATTCAAAACTTGATTCTTCCTTCGGAACTTCAAAGCGCGAAAATACCGTCAATTCATCATCCGCTATTTCAGGTTTATCATCTTTAACATACTTGTATTCAAATACAGTGTTTTCACCAGCTTCAATTGCTGAAAATATATCTTCCTGAGTGAGGTTTATTTTTATTGAAGAATTATCAAAGTAAGTATATGAACATACACCGCCTGTACATTTTTCAATTTGACAATCCCCCTCAGAACATGGATCATTTGAGCAACCCAAAAGCATCAATAAAAGCAAATAATAGGCAATCGTTCTCATAGTATCAATAAGACCAAATTTCAGTTAAAATAGTTGTAATATGACAAAATGGCGCTAATATTATGTTGCTGATCATAAATCAAGACAAAATGGCATTAAATTATACGGATTCTTCAGATGGCATAGAATTCGATTTATTGTTATTGAAATTGATTGTTAAACTTAAAATTTTAAAACAATGACACTTATAAAGTACAACCCAGACAATTACAGACCTACAACATTTAGTAGTTTCGTTGACAGATTTTTCAATGACGATTTCTTTGGAGGTAAAGCAATGACAAGTTTTTCTCCTAAAGTAGATATCGCAGAAACAGAAAAAACTTTTGAACTTCAATTCCATGTTCCAGGAATGAAGAAAGAAGAGATCAATATTGATGTTAATGATGACAGATTAACTGTAAGTGGTGAGAGAAAAATGGAAAATGAGAAAAAAGAGAAAAATTTCCATAGCGTTGAGAGTTACTACGGAACTTTTAGCAGATCATTCTACTTACCTGATAACGTAAATGTTGATAAGGTAGAAGCATCTTACAAAGACGGAATTTTGAATATAGTAATTCCTAAGGATGCTAAAAAAGAACTTAAAAGAACTATTAACATCAAATAGTTGAGTTTTTGGTTAGGTTGATGATGATTAAGGGCAGACTTAGGTCTGCTCTTTTTCGTTATAAAAAAGTAAGTTAAAATCTGTTAACAGATGATAACAGATGTTAACTTATACAATAATGGAAACAAAAATGCTTTGATTGAAGTATAAAACAGTACAAGAATAGAAGGATATGAATAAGAAAAATTTAATTTTCGCGATGATTTTCTCCTCCATG
>CAYTFO010000206.1:0-6699 GCA_964437135.1 uncultured Roseivirgaceae bacterium
GGATCCTCAAATACAATCATTTTTACTTAAAAGAAGATTATATGATGAATCAAAATGGGAAGTAATCTCGTCTGAAATTCAAATTAGTACAGAAAAAAATAAAGCAATTGAAAATTCAATAAATGGAAGTGAAAAAACCAAAATCATTTTTCAAAAAAAATATAAAGAATACATAGAAACTGATTCATTAAAATCTTTTACTTCAAATCAATTAATCTCTTATCTAAATAGTAATATGATAGGTGCATTTAATTCCCTAATTAATTTGAATTTTAACTATGCAATATTTCTTGGCTTTGGATTTATTGATGAAAACGCTAATGACTTAGAATATGAATACGCACTATATGCAAATACTAATCATGGTGAAATTTTTCTAGACAAATGCAGACCTTTAACACCAAAAGAAAAATTACCATTAAATTTAATTGACTCTACTTTTTTATCTAAACACAACTTCCACTTTAATATTAGCCTTTATGGAGATTTACAGTTCGGAAATTTTTATAATTATTACTTAATAGAAGATGACAGTATTGAGATTCATATTCCTCTTTTAAAAAGCATTAAAAGTGATACTTCTCTATATCTAAATGGATTCATTAGTAAAACTAAGATATCCAATGACCCAAATTTTAAACTTATAATTAAAAGCTATTTTGATAAAGAAGTTTTTAGTAAAAAAATAACAATTGACAAAGGGTTATTGAATATCATAATGCTCAAAGAAACCCAACTCAAAACGGGATATATTGACCCTCAAAATAAAAGAGATGGTGGTATTGAGATCAAATGGAATATTGATGATTCGTACAATGAACAGATCAGGAACTTCAATTTAGTTTGTGTTCATAGTAATTCCGGTGATACCTTGCTAAATCAAACTTTGCCTAAAGAAAGCAGGATATTTCAGCAAGTAAACACTGCCACCATGACTTACGGTGAATATGAATATTTTTTGACTGTAAACTATCAATTTGATATCCCATCACTTATTTCCCAAACAAAATTCAGACACACTCCTCCTATCGAACCTGATAAAAATATGCAACCTCAAAATTTTAAAGTATCAGTAACTGAAAATAAAACTGTTTTACTCAGCTGGGATGCATCCCGATCTGATAACGTCATAGGTTATAAAATAGCAATGGCGTATTTTGAGGGTGATGGAATTGCCATAAATAATGATATCCCGGTACAAAATACAACTCAATATGAGTTTTCCCCTTACAATAACATTTCAGATAAAATGAAATTTGCCATTGTTCCGGTTTTAACTGATGGAAAATATGGAGATCGCACCGAAGCGGTTGAAGTAATTACACCGTCCAGCAAAATTTACAGTATGAGATTGTACGATTTTGATGTAATTAAAAATCCAGATAAAACTGCCTCTATTACCTGGTCTTACAATCAGGAAGTAAATGACCTCGAAAAATACGAAATACTTCATAATAATGAAGTGATTGCAAACTTAGATAAGGAATTGTATTCGTGGAATTCAAACCCGCTACTGTCCGGTAAACATTTCAGGTTCGGGCTGTCACGATGTATGGATTAATGAGTGAGCCGTCTTACCCCAGAAGCATTATTATCGAATAGATAAAAAAGCTCTCCTACAGAAAACTAATTTTTAAATCATATAATAATTAAAACCATGCTTAAAAATGTAATAGCAATAGCTATGCTTACGATTGTCCTGTCTTCATATGGGCAAAAAATTCTTAAACACCCATTTGTGTATAAGTATCAAATAAATCAACTGGAAACACTGGAGTCTTCCACGGGTAGATACAAAATTTTATTGGATACAAAAAATCCTTTACATAGTACCTCTGAAAAATTGGTAAGTTCGGGAATGAAAATGTACAGCGGTCTTACAAATCAGAATACTGATAGTGATTCTGATCCTGCTTACGACTTTCTTAACCTGGAAAACACAGGCCTCAGATATGAACCGACAGTTAGTGGTCTTGAAGTGAAACTGGCCATCGAACCTTTCGAAATAAAGTCGATTAAATCAATTGAAAATGATGTTTTATTTATCTACAGCACAAATTCTCGATTGACTATAAAAAATGAAGCTGGTATATTTCTGCTTGATACTTTGATTGCTTCACCGAACCAGGAAAAGTCAATAGATGATAATGCCATTGGCAGAAATGAATATCTTCAGGCACAGGTTAACGAAGCCAGAGATAATCCATCAAAGAGTACTAAGATATTTGAAAAGATAACCGATCAGGCCACATTTTATGCAACCCAGGATATTCTATTCATTGCAAAGGAGATACTTTCAAAGTATAAATATCAGAGTAGATCTGTAGATGTATCTTTTTTCAGTGTAAAAGGTAAGTCATACAAGGATCTTCAATCTTTGAATGATGAAGTAATTGAAACGTGGAGATTAACAGAAGCATTATCGAAGAAAAAAAGAATTTCATACCAGGAATTCGGCGATATAGTAGCATCAAAAATTCCAATTTGGGAAAAGTACGTGGAAATGGGTGATAATCCTGAAGTGAAAAAAGCGCTAAATATGAATTTAGCATTAGCAAATTTTATCTCCGGAGATATCACTAAAAGTGAATCGTTTTTAAAAAATTTGAGTATTGAGTACATTGAAAAAGACTACATTATGAGTTATAGTCTTTACGACTACGCAATGAATCTTGCCAAAATGAATGATGAGTTTACTATACTGGGAGATCGGATTTCCTTCGATGAAGAATAGGCATTAAAAAAGAAAAGCACAGCGCAATGCTGTGCTCTTCAAGTTAACTCACCGCTCGAAATTATCTTGCTTTAGCTCTATGGAAAGAATACGTATTCACTGTATTGAGCAAAAGATCGACATCCTTATCCTTAAGCTTATTTTTATTTAATTTTTTATCGAAAGTAACAATCAAATCTTTGTCTTCAGCATTGAGTCTATCCCTCCTCTTTAACTCCTCCAAAAGCATTAGACTTTGTTTAGACATTTCAATTACAGATTCTTTGTCACCTTCCTGCATGGATTCCTCCAAATCATAGCTGAGATCCGTTAATTCCATTTTTAAATCTCCATGGCTTAATGTAGCTGTTTGAAGATTTGCTGTCATAAACATGTAAAATACGGCAGGTAATAGATTCATCATAGCTGTAAAGTTTAATTACACAACTAAAGTATTTCACAACTTATATATGACCAATTACAGCGGAGTGAATGGATTTATATTGCCGTTGAACCGGTAAATAAATGAAGTAAATAATTTTGATGAAATCGATTTCAAAAAAATCAGTACAGGTAAGCTCCTACCTCAGATTCTAATTTTACTTCGATATGATTGTCAATTGTAGTGCTTAAAGCGATTCCGGAGTAGGTAACTGAAATAGGAAATGAGGTGTGTGACCGATTGACCAAAATTGCAGTTTCTACTTTCCCGGGAGAGTATTGCATCAAGTAGCTTAAACTGTATGCCTGTGTTCTACCAGTATTCAATACATCATCAACTACTATAAGAACAGCATCTTTTATAGAGTCAGTATCTATATCAATGCTAATGTCCTCAAATTGAGGATTAGACTTATCAATCTGAAGGGTAGCAGTGGAAAGATGATGGCTAGTACCCTGCTTTTCAAAGTTCGTACGCAGTGTTTCAGCCATAATGGCTCCCTGTCCACTAATGCCTACAAAAATGATGTTATCCTCATCAATATTATTTTCAAGAATCTCAATTGAAATTCTATCCAGAATTTTTGAAATCTTTGATTCAGATAATATCAGGTTATGCATATTAGTCATTTTCAGGAATAGGCATCACTTTACTATCCTTAAAGGTAGAAAGAATTACCATTGACTGAAGACTATCAACTACTTCTATTTCACTAACTTTTTCAAGCATTAGTTTTTGATAAGAAGCGATATCACTGGAAATAACTTTTAGAATAAAGTCACCAGAACCTGTTATGTGATGACACTCGATAACCTCAGGGATACTGTTAATCTCAGCCAGAAAAAAATCTATGTTTTTCTTGTTGTGTCCTTTAAGTGTAACCTGTACGAAAGTACTAACACCAAGACCAATGTGAGCTGTATCTAGTCTAGCATGGTAACTTTTAATGATACCTGAGTTTTCAAGTTTTTTTACCCTTTCCAGTGTTGGAGCCGGAGATAATCCTATATCTTTCGATAACTGAGCATTCGTAATTTTTGCATTTGATTGCAGAATCTCAAGGATTTTTCTATCAGTATTATCTAACTTCAATGTGGTGGAGTTAAGTTTCATTTAGAATTTTATTTGCTGCAAAAGTAATAAAATTGATTTTTATTTGGAATTAATCACTTAAAACTTAACGTAAGAACAATCTATTTGTTACATGCCCTTATTCAAAGAATAATTTACTGAATAATAATTCTTTCCACTGATTTCTCTTTTCCAGCGATTACTTCTAGGAAATAAACACCCGGTTCAATTGATCTGACATCAATTAAAAATGCATTAAGACCTGCTCTATTATTTTCTGAACTGTAATTTACTTTCTGCTTTCCAGCCAGATTATAGAGTTTTATTTCAATAGTTGATTCTTCAGGAAGAATAACCGGAATGGAGAGCTCATCGCTTACGGGATTGGGATAAGCAGGTTCGATCACTGTATTTAATTCAATATTCAGACAATCTTCATTATCACTCGGGACCAAATCAACAGAGTCGTATGTGTTACTGACTGTTACACACAGATATTCAGGATTTCTTAATTGTGAGATTTGAGAATTCAGGACAATAAACTCGCTTTCACCCTGATTTAATCGAATATCATATCTTTCAGATAAATCGAATTGGTTTTCAAGTTTGATCCTGAACTCCAGTTGTTCAACCGGAAGGTTGCTATTATTCTGAACATCCACTACAATGTTATACAGGCCATTTAGATCTGCCTGAAGCTCTACACTTTTAAGAATAATATCCATTTTGGGATCATCGACCAGTACAATGGTAGAGGTAGTGTCTGAACATCCTTGTTCATTTACAGAAATTAGTTTGACAGTATAGTTTCCGGGTTTATCAAATTGGTAACTAAATTCACCCTCATTGGAAACCTGCTGCCCCGATATGGACCAGGTACGATCCATGCTATTATCAGAAATATCATTAAATATGATTTCGCCTCCCGTAAGCGCAAAATCTGATGAAGCTACTAATGCTGCAGTTGGTCTTGAAAAAACCTGCTGGGAAAATACAGTATCATAAGTACAACCCTGTTCAGTCGTTAGCTGTAGGGTGATATCATATTCACCTGCTTCTTCAAAAGGATAGAGAATTGATTTTGAAGTTCCTATTTCCTGATCATTCACAAACCATTTTCTGGATTGTACCGGATCATCAAATGACATAGAATTATCCTCAAACCGAGTTGGAATTTCAGCGCATGCAGATTCGTTGACAACACTAAGTTCAGGAGGTCTGGCAACTGTCAGCGTTTTTTCAACAAAATTTGAGCAGGCATTTGTATCCGTAACTGATAATTTAACTAAATAGTCACCTGGCACAGAAGTATTAAAGTGAATAGTATCCTCTAAACCAGGTACTTCGATCCCATCTATTTCCCACGAATTGATTTGAATATCCGGTGTTTTATTGATGAGTAATTGATTATCACCGAGGCAGTTTGCAATGATTTGAAAGTCCGGATTAGGAGGAAAATTGGGAATGATTTCTTTAGAAATTTCTGAGATACAGTTTTCACTTGTGTAGGCAACAAATCTAAGGATAGAAGTATCGCTGATTACTCTATTAAGTGTTGAAGAATTAAGTGTCAGTGTATCATTCACATACCATTCTTCCTGGATAATATTTGTGTTCTCAAAATCTATTTCTGAAGTAAACTGAGTGGTTTCATTGGAGCAGACATTATCGAAACTAAAATCCACAGTGGGTTGTGCTCCTACTCGCACCATCTGGGTAAGCGTGTCGCGGCAGCCATTGCTATCCGTTATTAGTAGCGAAGCATTGTAGGCCCCCGGATTTTCATAAAAATGTCCAGGATTGTTGAGATTACTTGAAAAGCCATCACCAAACTCCCATTTAAGTTGGGGGGTTATTTCAGAAGTTTGATTTGTGAAATTGGTAGTTTCACCAAAGCAAACCGTTTCTGCATCAAATAAAGCCTGTGGACTTTCATTGATAGTGATCGTATCATATTCTATAGAAGTCTCGCATCCTGTAATAAAGTTTTTGAGTCCGAAAGTATTCTCTCCGGATTCCTGGACTGTAATAGTAGTGTCAAAAGCACTGGAAATCACCATTCCGTTATAGTACCATTCATACTGCAGGTTTCCTTCATAGACAGAATCCACAAAGTTTATATCCAGGTTATTATTCAGATCAACTGACTCTCCCGTACACAGCAGGTCGATGGAAGTACTAAAATCAACGGGTGGGGGTTCCGGATAAATTTTGATGGTATCGATAACAAAATTCTCGCAGCCATTTTCAGCCAGTATATCCAAACGTACGGGATAGGAACCCGGATTTTGGTATTGATAGACAGTATCCGCCTGCATACTGGTTCCGATTCCATCCCCAAAGTCCCATCTGTAGGACGTCACCGGGTCTGAGACTTCGGAGGTGAAGGTGTTGGGGGTGGTGATGCAGAGGTTTTGTGAGGTAGTGAAAGAGGGGGTTGGTGCAGAATTCATACTGACTGATAATGAATCAA
>CAYTFO010000207.1:0-6585 GCA_964437135.1 uncultured Roseivirgaceae bacterium
GTGATGAACAAATAAACAAAATATTATCAATAGAGGGGGAATATGGACAATACATTGATTTTTTCACAAAAGAAGGTGAGTATAAACTCAAAAATGAAGTGAATAAAGCCTATATGTCTAAACCTGCATTACGATCCACTTTTGAAAAAGAGATCATCTACATAGATGAACGGATAAATGTATTTAACATGGTTCTTGATGGTTCATTATTACGACTATTCCCGGTATCAGCACATTCGGATAACACCTGGTTAACCCCTCCTAATTTTGAAGCAGTCACTCAGAATCCGATGTTTACGAGCTATCTAAAAGCACTAAAAGAAGCTTCAAACACTGGGGATTATAAAAATGCCGATGAGTTACTAAATCAAATAGATAAACACCAAAAAACGGAAGGCAAAGATGTGGTCCTTTCAGAGAGCAAGGTATCTGCAGAAATCCTATATAATAAATATAGCATCTTTAAAAGGCTGTTTCCTCTTTACATGATGATAGGAATAATACTTACAGGTCTGTTCTTTATAGAAGTTCTAAAGCCGGATATTAAACTTTCATCTGTACACAAAATATTTACCATAATTCTGATTTTGGCTTTTGTAGCACAAACTGCAGGCCTTATCATTCGATGGTATATTTCCGGACATGCTCCCTGGAGTAATGGCTATGAATCTATGATCTATATCTCGTGGGTTACTATGCTGGCAGGATTCATATTTTTAAATAAATCGAATATTGTACTTGCAGTTACTTCATTATTGGCCGGGATCACATTGCTAACAGCCCACATGAGCTGGCTCAACCCTGAAATCACTAATCTGGTACCCGTTTTAAAATCTTACTGGCTGACTATTCACGTAGCTACAATTACAGCAAGTTATGGGTTCTTTGGACTCTGCTCTATGCTGGCCTTCCTAAACCTGTGCCTGATGATTTTCAAAAATAAAAAGAACCATAAACGATTATATCTTATTCTTACAGAACTTACCATTATCATAGAAATGGCGATGATGATTGGTCTTGTGTTATTAATCATTGGTAACTTTCTTGGAGCTATATGGGCTAATGAGTCATGGGGCCGATATTGGGGTTGGGATCCTAAGGAGACATGGACTTTAGTTACTATCATATTCTATTCATTTATACTTCATTTAAACCTTATCAAAAAGATCAGAACTACCTATTTTTTCAATTTTCTATCGCTCATAGCATTTGGTTGTATTTTGATGACATATTTTGGAGTAAATTATTACTTATCCGGTCTGCATTCTTATGCCCAGGGGGACCCGGTTCCTATTCCAGACTTTGTCTATTATATGAATTTCATTATATTGATAATCAGTGCTTTAGCTGGATTAAATATGATGAGACTAAAAGGTTTGGTCGGTGAAAACCATTCTCTGTAATTGCATTGTTACAAAGCTCATATCTACTACTAAAAAAGACTGACAAATGTCCGAGAAATAATGATCTAAGTCATAAATACTGTGGTTAATATTAGATTACTTGTGTAGTGAATAATATGACCTTCACTTTAATTTTTACGACCATGAAATCACGAATTTTTAGAAAACTTACAATTTTTGCTTCCGTATTGCTGGCATGTTGTTTCATGTTCAGTTGCGAAGGACCAATGGGAGAACCAGGTCTTGATGGAGCAGATGGAATAAATGGGATAAATGGGATAGATGGTATAGATGGAGACGCCGGATGTATAGAATGTCATGGTGGCGTAACTCTTGATGTAATCAGCACTCAGTTTCATCAATCGGTTCACAGCGCTGGTTTAGTTGCTGTTGATTACGCTGGCGGCAGAGCTAGCTGTGCTCAATGCCACTCTCATGAAGGTTTTGTTGAATTTGCTTTATTTGGAGAAGTAGGCGAAGACATTGCTGTACCTTCTCCATGGGAATGCCGAACCTGTCACCAGGTTCATGAAACTTTCGATCCGGAAGAAGATTATACGCTTAGGATAACTGATTCTCGACCATTCATCTTTGATGAAACTGTAACCGCTGATTTTGAAAGTTCAAATATCTGTGCATCATGTCACCAGTCCCGAAGAGCAGAACCTAATGTAACTAACCCTGGAACGGAATTTACAATAACAAGTTCTCACTACGGACCTCACCATGGAGCTCAGTCCAATGTAGTGTACGGCGCTGGATTAGCAGAAATAGCAGGATCAGTGAGTTACCCTGCTGCTGGATCTGCAACTCACTTTTCAGATATTACCTGTACTACCTGTCATATGGGAGAATATGAAAGTGGTGCCGGTGGACATACATTCAACCCTACCATAAATAGTTGTACAGCATGTCACGCAGGTATTGATGATTTCAATCTCAATAATGTACAGACTGAAACAGCAGCACAACTAGATGTCTTAAGAGATCTTTTACTTGCTCAGGGAGTTATTGAAGAAGCAGTAGAAGAATTCTTCGAATTAGATCCTGAAACAGGAGATATCGTTCAGGTATTAGTTTCAGATGGATATCACCCAGTAAGAGGAACTTACAGCATGGCTCAGGCACAGGCTTTCTTTAACTGGACTGGTTTAGTAGAAGACAGAAGCTTTGGAGTACATAATCCAGCTTATACAGAAGCATTAATAGCGAACTCAATTGAAGCAATTCAATAAAAGGATTTTGTAAACTTTAAGAACGGCTGCTTAGAAATAGGCAGCCGTTTTTTTTATGATTGAACTCTATCCTTTGGACTTAAAGAGATAGTCTTTCATAAAGGATTTAAAAAAGATATTATAAGCTAAGTCCGTGCATTAGTCGCATAATTTTTTTAACTTTCATAAAGCCACATTATAAACTATCATTCCTATGGAAGATAATCAAAACAAAACCGGATCGGGTATCTCAAGAAGGGCCTTTATAAAAGGCGCCGGTCTTACTACAGCAGGTACTATCGCTCTTCAAAATGGTGTCTTGGCAGGTACATCAAGATTTCAGGAAGAAAGTAAAGAACTTGGACCTGATGCAGTTACCCTCTCAATGAACGTCAATGGAAGAGTTCGTAAACTGAACATTGAACCCAGAACTATTTTAGCAAAAGCCCTAAGAGACGAGTTACAGATGACTGGTACCAAAGTTGTTTGCGACCGGGGATCATGCTCCGCATGCACTGTCTGGCTGGATGAAACACCCGTGAATGCCTGCATGACCTTTGCAATGGATGTGGGCAATAAAAAAGTAACAACTATTGAAGGTCTCGCCAAAAACGGTGAATTACATCCAATTCAGGAAGCATTTATCGAGCATGATGCATCCCAATGTGGTTTTTGTACTCCTGGTATGATAATGAGCACAGCAAATCTAATAGAACGTAATCCCAACCCTACTCTTGAGGATGTTAAACACGCAACAAGAGGTAACTATTGCAGATGTGGAACTTATCCACATGTTTTTAAAGCCACACTGGCAGCAGCAAAAAAAATGAAATAAGCAACCATGAAAACTAAAAAAATAAAAATGCCCTATGGTATAGCCGGAGAAAAAATTATTGAGGTTGAGAGAGAAGTACCGGTAACCGAACCCGATGGATGGGCGATAAATGATAAATTATCACAGGTTGGCAAAAGAATTAAAAGACTTGATGCAGTAGCTAAAGTAACAGGTAAAGCCAAATATTCTTCTGATATTCAACTTCCCGGAATGCTAATCGGAAAAATGCTAACTTCCAGTGAGACGAGTGCCAGCATCAGTTCTATTGATACCAAAGCTGCTGAAGAGCTCCCCGGAGTTTATGGAATCCATATCATGAAAAATGATGAGGATCAAAAATATCCAATTGTCCGATATGCCGGTCAGCCTATTCTGGCCGTAGCTGCACTTAACGAGGATATTGCAGATGAGGCTCTTGATCTAATAAAAGTTGAATACCAAAAGCAGCCATTTGTCATAGATGTCGAGGAAGCAATGAAGCCGGAAGCTCCGATTGTGTATAAAGCACCGGTAGAACAAAAAGCTTCGGAAGGTGGTGAGGAGATAGAAGAGGGTTTAAAACTCAATGGAAATGTAAGAGGTCCGAATGAAGGAAACCCCAGAGGTGAACTGGAAAAAGGATTCAATGAGGCTGACATAGTCCTTGAAAATACTTACAAAACACAGGTTCAGACGCATAATGCTCTCGAGTCTCATGGAATGATCATTGACTGGAGATATGATGATGTGACGATATATGCTTCTACTCAGGGCACCCAGGGAGTCAGAGATGAATTTGCGGATTTGTTTGATTTACCGAGAAGTAAAGTTCGGGTAGTTGTCGAATTTATGGGTGGAGGATTTGGTGCTAAGCATGGTCTGGGTACCCATGGAATCGCTGCTGGCTATTTAGCAAAAAAGACCGGAAGACCTGTCAAAATGATGGCGACTCGAAAGGAAGAACAAACATCTCAGGGCAACAGACCAAACTCTATCCAAAGATTGAAAATTGGAGTTAAAAAAACCGGTGAACTAACAGCGATTGAGCAGGAAGCATATGGTACTGCCGGAGTAGGTCTTGGTGCCGGAGTTGGGGGTGTTGCAGAAACTTTATACACGTGTCCGAACTTCAGAACTAAACAGTATGATGTTTTTACCCATGCCGGGCCCGGTGCTGCCTGGAGAGCTCCGGGAGCAGTTCAGGGAATTTTTGGGTTAGAGCAAATGATGGATGAACTTGCTGAGTCGATAGAAATGGATCCACTAAAGTTTCGAGACAAAACAGATCCGAGCAGAGTAAGAAAAGAAGCAAGAAAAAAGGGGGCAGAACGATTTGGATGGTCTGCTAGAAAAGCAAAAGCATCTGATGACGGTCCAATAAAAAGAGGGATGGGAATGGCCCAGTCCAGCTGGTGGAGAATATACACTTACAACGCAACTGTTGAAGTTAAATTATTGAGAGACGGCGCCATTGAAGTAAGATCTGGCGTCCAGGATATAGGTACCGGAACCAAAACTATTCTTGCCCAGGTGGTAGCAGAGGAATTTGGTTTAGAAACCTCAGACATTAATGTTCGTATCGGAGATACATTGTTTCCGGATGCCCCGGGTTCAGGTGGTAGCCAGGTCACTGCATCGATAACTCCTGCTGCCCGAAACGCGGCATATCAGGTTAAAATTAAGCTGTTCAATAATGTTGCTAATCATCTGGAAGTTGATGCCTCTACCCTTTCGTTGAAAGATGGAATCATCTCCTCTTCTACAGATGCTTCCAAAAGTATTTCATTCAGAGATGCTGTTGCCAAGCTTCCGGTAAGCCAGATTGTGGCAACGGAAAGCAGATCTCCTGAATACAAAGGTGATTATTTACATTGGGATCTTGGCTCTGTTCAATTTGCTGACCTAAGTGTAGATACAGAAACCGGATTTATAAAAGTACATAAAGTTACCGCAGCTCACAGTTGCGGACGGCCTCTCAATCCTATGCAGTTGGATAGTCAGATAAATGGCGGAATTATTCAGGGAATTTCATATGCACTCTATGAGGATCGGATTCTGGATAGAAATACAGGACATATGGTAAACCATTCGTTGGATACTTATAAAACAACCTATGGTGCTGACATTCCTGAAATTGATATTTTATTACTGGAAGATTATAATGCAAAATCATCCACTGATGCTTATGGAATTGGTGAACCATCCAATATAGCCACAGCAGCAGCCATAGCAAATGCTGTTTATAATGCTATTGGGGTTAGAATCCGAGAGATCCCGATAACTCCGGACAAAGTACTTAAAGCATTGAATAAAGTTTAAATCACCTGATTATGAAAAAGATAAGTTGGTTAGATGCTACAACCATTGAAGAAGCTCAAAAAGAAACCACTACAACAGTTTCAGCTTCTCTCGATAAGGATTATGGAAAAGGCTCAATCATAAAGTCAGGTGGAATTGATGTTCTGGACTTAATGAAAGAGGGTCTGATAGCTCCTGAGAAAATCGTTAATATTCGAAATATCCCGGGGTTAGATAAAATCGAGTATGATGCAAAAAATGGACTTAAGATTGGTGCAAATGTTATTTTATCAGAGATTGAAAATAGTGAGGTAATCAGGGAAAACTACCTGGCACTTCAACAATCTGTCGCGAAAGCTGCTACCCCGCAGCTGCGAAATATGTCCACGCTGGGAGGAAATCTGGCACAACGAACCCGTTGCTGGTACTTTAGAAGCAAAGAACACTCCTGTTTCCGAAAAGGAGGTGCCAAATGTTTTGCTAAAAATGGAGAAAACGAGTATCACGCTATTATAGATAATGGAAACTGCTGCAGCGTATATGCGTCCTCAGTAGCAACTGCTTTATTAGCTTTTGATGCTAAAATTGAAATCCGATCAAAAGATAAAAAACAGAAACAAGTCGATATAGCTGAATTTTTCATACCCCCATGGGTCGATGAAAGTCGTGAAAATATATTGGAACCCGGTGATATTATTACATCAGTTTTGATAGCTCCAGCTACTAAGAATATGAAAAGCTACTATATAAAACAAGGAGCTCGAGCATCATACGACTGGGCCTTGGCTGATGTCGCTATTGTTGCAGAGGTTTCCGGATCTAAATGTAGAAGTGCAAAAGTAGCCTTAGGAGCAGC
>CAYTFO010000208.1:0-6579 GCA_964437135.1 uncultured Roseivirgaceae bacterium
CCAGTGGCTTTTCGCAAATAGCATCTGAATCTCTTCTCAAAGCCATTCTAATATGAGCATCATGTAAGTAGTTTGGAGTACATATACTCACAAAATCCAAATGTAGGTTCTTTTCATACTTAAGCTTTTCGATATGTCTATCAAATCTCTCAAATTCAACAAAAAAATCAGAGTTCGGAAAATAAGAATCCATTATCCCTACACTATCAAACTTATCCAAAGCTGCTATAAGATTGCTTCCTGTGTCTTTGATAGCTTTCAAATGTCTAGGTGCAATGTATCCAGCCGCACCAATCAAAGCGAAATTCTTCATTTATAAGCAAAAATATCTAATTTAAGAATATTTATAAAATCCAGGGATCAAGTATGATTGAAACGCTCATACCAATTATAAGTCTCTTTTAAACCCTCTCTAATACCAAATTCAGGTGAATAATTTAAGAGTTTTTTAGCTTTTGAAATATCAGCTAAACTATGCTTCACATCCCCATTCCTTTCAGGACCATAATTAGGTTTTATATCTTTTCCTGTAATTTGACTTAAATATTTGATTAAGTCATTTAAAGAAGTCCTCTCTCCATAGGCAATGTTAAAAATTTCATTGCAAGCACTTTCTTTCGCATTGATTGCAAGAATATTTGCCTGCACAGCATTATCAACAAATGTAAAATCTCTTGATGTTTCTCCATCTCCATTTATTGTAATTGATTTATTGTTAATTATACTATTTAAGAATAAAGGAATAACAGCTGCGTAAGGGCCCTTTGGGTTTTGCTTTGGACCAAAAACATTAAAATACCTCAATCCGATTGTATTTAAATCATAAGTGCTTTTAAATACCCTTGCGTATAATTCATTAGCCAATTTAGTTACTGCATAAGGAGAAATTGGATTACCTATTCGACCCTCAACTTTAGGTAATTCATTTAAATCTCCATATGTTGATGATGAAGCCGCATATACCACTTTCTCAATTCGGTTTTCAACTGCAGCTTTGAACACATTTAATGTACCTTCCACGTTGACTCTATTTGAAGTTATTGGATCATTTATTGAACGTGGAACTGATCCTAATGCAGCCTGATGTGAAATTACATCTATTTCTTTTGTGATGTTAGATAAAAGTTTATAATCAAGGATATCGCCCTCAACGAATTTGAAATTACTATTTTCTTTGAACTCTTCAATATTTATTAAATTCCCTGTAGAAAGGTTATCCAAACAAATCACATAATGATTTAAATCTAAAAGTTTTTCAACAAGATTTGATCCTATAAAACCTGCTCCTCCAGTTACCAGTATTCTTTTCAATATTATAACCTTTTATCAACTATTTTTTTATCCAGAAACCCTTTTACATCATATATTATACCCGGAGATGATAATAAGTTATTGAACTCAAGTTCATTGAAATCATTATGAGAAACCGCAAGTATAATTGCTTGATATTCTGATGAAGGTCTCTCAATTAAATCAATATCATATTCATATTTAACCTCCTCTTTATCAGCTTGAGGATCAAATACATCAACATCTAAACCAAATGAAGACAATTCATTAATAACATCAATAACTCTAGAGTTTCGAATATCTGGACAATTTTCTTTGAATGTAATTCCGAGTACTAGAGCTTTTGCTCCTTTTACTGGAACACCTTTATTAACCAGTAGTTTTATAACCTGATTCCCAATGACCATTCCCATATTGTCATTTATCCTTCTGCCAGCAAGTATGACTTGAGGATGATAACCCAATGATTCTGCTTTATGAGTTAAATAATAAGGATCCACACCAATGCAATGTCCACCTACAAGCCCCGGTCTAAAAGGCAGAAAATTCCATTTTGTTCCTGCAGCCTCTAAAACTTCAGTAGTATCAATTCCAATCTTATCGAATATTAAAGACAATTCATTAACAAAAGCAATATTTAGATCTCTTTGTGAATTCTCTATAACCTTAGCCGCTTCAGCAACTCTTATATTAGTCGCTTTAAATGTTCCAGCAGTAATTATTGTTTTATACAGCTGATCAACTTCTTCTGCTATTTCAGGTGTACTACCTGAAGTGACTTTTTTGATTGTTGGAAGTCTGTGTACTTTATCTCCTGGATTGATTCTTTCTGGCGAATATCCACAGTAAAAATCTTTATTGAATTTTAAACCACTCGTAGCTTCCAATACCGGAACACAGTCTTCTTCAGTGCATCCAGGATAGACAGTTGACTCGTATATTACAATATCCCCTTTTTTTAAAACCGAACCTACAGTTTTAGATGCTGATATTAAAGGTCTTAAGTCGGGTTGCTTTGAATTGTTTATTGGTGTTGGCACTGTAACAATAAAAATTTCAGCTTGCTTAATATCATCTTTATCTGATGTGTAGGTTAAAAACTTTGCTTGACTTAATTCATTAATTTCAACTTCAAGAGTTCTATCCTTTCCAGAATTAAGCTCATCAATTCTGGATTGATTTATATCAAAACCTATAGTCCTACGGCTCTTACCAAATTCTACTGCTAAGGGAAGACCAACGTATCCTAAACCAATTATTGCTATATTTTTCAATGTTTTAATATTTTCAATTTTGTAAATAATATTCTGAATACAAATTCTAATTTACTAGTTGTTGTATAACAAGTGCCAAGGTAGCGGTACTTGAAGCTAATGCTATCCAAGCTTGTGCGCTTAACGGTTGTCGCTCTGGTTTTTTCGGAATTATTACCTCCGCACCAGGCTCAATTTTAGGAAAGTTTTTAAACCAAAGGAAAGATTTAGTACGTTCTGCAGAGCCATTAGCATAAATAACATATGCTTTTTTAACTCTAGCTTCATCTGTAAAACCCCCAGCTCTTCCTACATAGTTTTTAAAGCCTACGGCCTTATCAAATCTTACATTACTTGGATATAGTACCTCACCTCTTACTCTTACTGTTTGCAATTCCTTCGGTATGCTGATTACATCACCCTCTCTCAGTACCAAATCAAATTCAGACCTAGGGTTTTTAATAATTTCCTCCAGTCGAATTCCAATGGCTTCCTGCCTTTTAAAATTTGCCTGTGATTTATCAATAAGTGTATCCCTTTCCAAAATAGATTTTAACTCTTCACGTCTTATCCTGGCTGCTTCAGTAGTAGCCTCATCTTCTAAAGCATAATATTCTGTTCGTCTTATTAGTGTTGCACCTTTTGCGTATGCGTAATTTGTTAAACCCCCAGCTCTTTCAATTACATCAGAGATTTTTTCATCCTTTCGCTGTAAAGCATATTTACCGGGATATTCTACTTCACCTTCAATGGTGATCATAATTTGATCTTCAAAAAATGGACTTCTTCGAATTACCACCAAATCAAATGGTTGCAGATTAAAAGTGGATGCTTTGCTGGATAATGATAAATCTGAGGAAATGGGGAAATTGAAAATTTCAGCTGTATTATTTACATCTGTCACACTATCCGGATCTATGCGTCTTGCAATTTCCACAAATGATTTGGCTGCAGACTCTTTAAATCCCCCAGCCAGATAGATTAAATCCTCAACTTTTTGAACTCTTGAAAATGGATAGGTTCCTGGTTTTAATACTTCACCCTCTATTCGAACTGTATAATCCTCTTTAAGATCATAAATTGATTTAATCGTAATTAAATCTTCATTATTAAGATCAACATCAGTATCTCCTGAAATTACATCTCTTAAGTCTATTGATAATGTTGTTAAAGAAAAATCTTCGTTTTGTCTTAGTATAACTGCCCGCTGTAAAAAAGCATCACCTCGAAGTCCATTTGCCTGCTGAATAACCTGACTAAGTTTTAACCCATCAGAATAGGCATATTCACCCGGTTGCACAACAGCCCCTTCAATGGTAACCCGACTTTTATAAATATTTGATATTGGTGTAACCTCAATATCATCGCCATTCATTAATTCAACGGAACTAAAATCATCATTCGATACAGAGACTATTTCTTTAAAACTTCCTTTGTTCCTCCTTATAGAAATAACATCATCATATGCATTTTCCGTGAACCCACCTACAAACCGGATCAATTGTTCCAGATTTTCGCCGGGCAATGTTTCATATATTGCTGGCCTTTTTATCTCTCCTCGTATCTTTACTCGATTAACATACGGTCTAACTAAAATTATGTCTGCCTCCTGTAATGATATTGGTTTTGGATCACCACTAGCTAAATAAGCGTATCCATCCTGGGTAGCAATTTTTTCTCCTTCTCTATAAACTTCTATTTTTCTCAGTGAACCTGTTTCAGTCGGCCCACCGGCCAGATACAATAAATTAAAAACACTGGTAAATGAAGTAACATTAAAACTTCCCGGGAGCACAACATCTCCAATCACAGAGACAGTTATAGTTCTTATCTGACCCACACTAACTTCCGCAAATGTCTGAGAGCCTAATGTACTGTAGATGGACTTCAATCTGTATTTTATTCTCTGAGCAGCTCTTTCAACTGTTAAACCATTCAAATAAATCGGACCCAAATTTGGTATTCTTATTGATCCTTCGGTAGATATCATCAATTGATAATTTTGCTCTGAAGCTCCCCAAATATCAATAATGATCTGATCTCCGGGTCCTAATGTATAATCTTTGGGTGTAGGAACATTAAGATTGGGCTCAAAAGTCAATTTATCATTCCTAAAAAAGCTTAATCCAAAGATCTCCAAATCTTCTTTATCTTTTAAAGTGTCTTTTGGAGTAATTGCTAGAAAAGGATCAAAGCCCGACTTTCTTTTGGAAATATCAGGCATTTCTCTAAGCTGATTTATGTCGGAAGGATCAGAAGTCTTGCCTGATTGAGTTTGACGATATTCTTCAATTCTATTTTTTAGTTTTTGCACCTGAAGATCTGACATCCCCCGGGCTTTTGCAAGAACCAATAATTGATCCTCTGTATAACCATTTTCTTCAACTTGCTTGAGGAATTGGCCTATTTGCTGATCCGTTAATTCATCAACATTTAAGTTGCTGAGGTTATTGGGGTCAATGGTATTTTGGGCCTGAATTGAAAATATAGAAAGTATGAAAAATACTGTAAAAAGATGTTTCTGCATGAATTTTTGAATTCAATTTGCAAAAGTAGTTAAGTCCATTATAGTAACGAAAGAATGTAAAGGAAAAGTGTTTAATATCTGTTGAGTTTTGATTTTTAAGGGTGAATTGGGTTTTTTGGCTGCAGACGGAGGCAGGTTTTTAACACGGAGGCACAGAGATTTGGTAATTCTAAGCGTAACTATATTGTTGAATTCAAATAGATTTTATTGTGCTTTGAGTTTAATGTTTAACCGAAAAGGGTGAGCTATTATTTAAACACAGAGATCGCAGGGTATAGAGAAGGATCAATTTAATTGTCAGTCATATTGAATTATCGTCGTAAATGTTTATAGAGTTTTTTTCTCCAGATTTTCTATTCAAAAGATTCTTCCTTCGTCAGAATGATGGAAAATTGAATAATGAGTTTGAGAGTTCAAAATTCGTTAAATTATTTTTCCTGTAACCAAAAAATACGGATTCAGTAAATTCTCCTTATTGTAAAACACAGGGTTTGGGGAATCTTTCACGATAACCGCTCCTCCCGCTTCTTCTACAATAATTTGAGCAGCAGCTGTATCCCATTCCATAGTTGGAGCGAAACGTGGATAAAGATCAGCTGCTCCTTCAGC
Source organism: uncultured Roseivirgaceae bacterium (assembly GCA_964437135.1). Taxonomy (GTDB): domain Bacteria; phylum Bacteroidota; class Bacteroidia; order Cytophagales; family Cyclobacteriaceae; genus CAYTFO01. The sequence continues at coordinate 5,680 of CAYTFO010000208.1, forward strand.
TACCATTAGCAGTTTTAGTGAACTCCCTTTAGAAACTATTTCTGGTTGATTCAAATCATCCAAAAAATTTTGAGTTTCATCGTTTAAGTGAGAGCGAGAAGCAACAACTTTTAATCCAGTTTGAGAATCTGAAAATTTATTAACCTTAATTGATTTACCGTTTTTAAATGCACCCTCGCCTTCAATAGCATAGAAAATGTCACCTGTAACAGGAGTAAGAACTACTCCTAGAACAGCCCTGTTCTTATTGATTAGTGCTATGTTAACAGTAAACTCTCCATTTCTCTTAATAAATTCTTTAGTTCCGTCCAAAGGGTCAATCATCCAGAAATAATCCCAGCCTTTTCGTTTAGTATAAGGGATTTCTTTACCTTCTTCTGAAAGGATGGGGAGGCTTGTATCCTTAAGAATATCAACTATTGCATTGTGTGAGGCTTTATCGGCGAGAGTAAGGGGTGAGTTGTCTCCTTTGGATTCGATAGAGAAGTCCCCGGATTCATAGATTTTGAGGATTTCAATTGCTGCCTTTTTTGCTGCCTTTTTTGCACTTTCAAGTAAGGTTTTCCTATCCATAATTTATTTTTAAACCGCAAAGAACTCAGAGAAATTACGCTAAGAGCGCGGAGGATTCTTTATAGGTTGTTTACTACTCTTTTTATTCCTGTTTTCAAAAGTTTAACATTGAAATTGATAAGTAATCCTAGCTTATAATTGCCTAATTTCATATATGTTAATGTTTGAGCTAAATGAACATCATTTAATTTATCTATGCTTTTGATTTCAACAACCAATTTCTTTTCAACTAGTAAATCTAGTCTATAACCGCAATCCAACATTACTCCCTGGTAAACCAATGGCATAGCCTTCTCCTTTTCAACCTTTAGACCCTCTTAACATAAT
>CAYTFO010000209.1:0-6533 GCA_964437135.1 uncultured Roseivirgaceae bacterium
TGATGAAAATAACAGGTTACTCATTGCCGAATCATTCCATCCAATTTATACTCCTAAACGTTACAGAAATTGGTTTGGACAATTACTGGAACATTCTCCATTTTGTGAAAGGGATTACAAGCTCCCCCATTCCCTCGAAACCCATGATGAAAAAGGCGACTTCCTTATAAAGGTCAAAAAAGAAGGAATGCTTCATCAACTCCATTACAATTCTCACCCTTTTGATGTTGTAGGTTGGGATGGATACAATTTTCCATATGGTTTTTCCATTCACAATTTCGAACCAATAACAGGACGTGTACATCAACCACCACCGGTTCATCAGACATTCGAGACTTCTGCTTTCGTAGTTTGCTCTTTTTGCCCAAGACTTTACGATTATCATCCAAAAGCGATCCCTGCTCCTTATAATCATTCAAATATTGATTCCGATGAGGTTCTGTATTATGTTGATGGTGATTTCATGAGTAGAAATAATGTGGATAAAGGCTATATTTCCTTGCATCCCGCGGGTATCCCACATGGGCCACACCCTGGAGCTTATGAAAGAAGCATCGGGCAAAAAGAAACGCATGAACTTGCTGTTATGATCGATACATTTAAACCTTTAAAACTTACCGAAGAGGCGCTAAAAATAGATGACGGTAAGTATTATAAATCATGGTTAGAACATTAAAAAAACTATAAAATTGAAAAATCTTAAGAGTTGGCTTGAAATTGATCCTGAATCTGATTTTAGCATTTACAATCTACCATTTGGAATATTCTCAACAGCTAGTAATAACTCAAGAATAGGTGTAGCAATAGGGGATAAAATAATTGATCTGAAAACGGTAAACGATCTGGGTCTTTTCTCAGATCTTAGAATACCAAATGACTGTTTAGAGAATAATTACCTGAATGATTTCATCTCACTTGGAAAGTCCGTGACCTCTAAAGTCAGTGACATACTACAGTCAGAATTAACCAATGGGACCTCCATTTTGAAATCCAATTCTGATGCTTTCATAGATATGAAATCTGCGAAAATGCATCTTCCTGTTAAAGTTGGAGATTATACTGATTTTTATTCGAGTATTGAACATGCCACGAACGTTGGGAAAATGTTTCGAGATCCGGAAAATGCTCTTTTACCCAACTGGAAACACATTCCGGTGGGCTATCATGGTAGATCCTCCTCTATTATTCTAAGTGGAGAGGAAATTCACAGACCTAAAGGTCAGACTAAACCGGATGACGGACCTCCCATATTTGGAGAAACCAAAAGGCTTGATTTTGAATTGGAGATGGCATTCATCATAGGTAAAGAAACTTCATTGGGAGAATCTGTAGCTACGAATAAAGCTGATGAATATATTTTTGGAATGGTTCTTTTTAATGACTGGAGTGCCAGAGATATACAGAAATGGGAATATGTACCACTAGGTCCATTTCTTGCAAAAAGTTTTGCCTCTTCAATTTCTCCATGGGTAGTCACAATGGAGGCTTTGAAACCGTTTAAAGTCAACGGGCCTAAACAGGATCCGGAAGTTCTTCCATATTTAAAATCCGGTGAAAAAGAAAATTATGACATCAGACTTGAAGTTGGGATCACTCCTGAAAATAGCACTGAAAAGGTGGTTAGTATTTCCAATTTTAAATATATGTACTGGAATATGAGCCAACAGCTAGCTCATCATACTATTAATGGATGCAATATAAATGTGGGAGATATGATGGCTTCAGGAACCATAAGCGGCAAAGAAGAATCTGCATTCGGATCGATGCTTGAGCTAGCCTGGGCAGGAACCAAACCTCTGAAAATGAATGATGGTTCGGAAAGGAAATTTATTCACGATGGAGACACAGTTACAATGAGAGGTTATTGTGAAAAGGACGGAATGAGAGTCGGATTTGGTGAGGTAAAGAATAAGATATTACCAGCAAAAAAATAAATGAATCAAAAAAACAAGTCATGAATAAAGTATATCCTAATGCAAAAGAAGCACTTCAGGGTGTTCAAAGTGGAATGACCTTGATGCTTGGAGGATTTGGACTTTGTGGAATACCTGAAAACAGTATTGCTGAGTTAGTAAATCTCGGTGTAAATAATCTTACATGTATTTCGAATAATGCGGGAGTTGATGATTTTGGTTTGGGCTTATTGCTCAAAAAGAAACAAATCAAAAAAATGGTATCATCTTATGTAGGAGAAAACGCGGAATTTGAAAGACAAATGCTAAGTGGTGAGCTGGAGGTTGATCTAATTCCTCAGGGATCACTGGCTGAACGATGTAGAGCTGGTGGTGCCGGAATACCCGCATTTTTTACACCTGCCGGTTATGGAACTGAGATAGCTGAAGGAAAGGAAGTAAGAGACTTTAATGGAAAACCACATATCCTTGAAATGGCTTTAACCGCTGATTTTGCATTTGTGAAAGCATGGAAAGGAGATACCGAAGGTAATTTAATCTTCAAAGGCACAGCCCGAAATTTCAATCCACCTATGGCGATGGCTGGTAAAATCACAGTAGCCGAAGTAGAGGATCTGGTACAACCCGGAGAATTGGATCCCAATTTTATCCATACACCTGGGATTTTCGTTCAACGAATATTCCTGGGCTCAGCATATGAAAAAAGAATCGAACAAAGAACAGTAAGAAGTTAATCCCAAAACAATGCTAGATAAAAACGGAATTGCAAAACGAATCGCACAAGAATTGAGAGATGGCTGGTATGTGAATCTGGGTATAGGAATACCAACCCTGGTAGCAAATTATATCCCTGATGAAATAGAAGTCGAATTTCAATCAGAAAACGGCATTCTTGGCATGGGACCATTTCCTACAGAAGATGAAGTTGATGCTGACCTTATCAATGCTGGTAAACAAACCGTAATCTTACTTCCAGGTGCAAGTATATTTGACTCATCTACATCTTTTGCAATGATTAGAGGTCAACATGTACAATTGACTGTTTTAGGCGCAATGGAAGTTTCTCAAAATGGTGATATTGCGAATTGGAAAATTCCTGGTAAAATGGTGAAAGGAATGGGTGGCGCGATGGATCTGGTAGCTTCCGCCGAAAATATAATTGTCGCAATGATGCACACCAATAAAGCAGGTGAATCAAAAATATTAAGAAAATGTACCCTGCCACTAACCGGTGTAAACTGCGTTAAAAAAATTGTCTCTAATTTGGCAGTTATTGATGTAGTCGAAGATGGTTTTAAATTGATAGAAAGAGCTCCTGGAGTTAGTGTTGAAGACATAAAAAAAGCAACAGAAGGGAATCTCATTGTAGAGGGTGATATTCCGGAAATGAAAATATAGCAACTTTTTTGTTGCTTTTTAATTTAATATATTTGTTGTTATAACAACTAATTTAAACTTGGTTCAATATGGAAACTCTTACATCTCAAAAAACAACACTTGAAGAAGATTTCATGCCGATTATGGGAACTGACTACATAGAATTGTATGTAAGCAATTCTAAACAGGCGGCTCACTATTATAAATCAGCTTTTGGTTTTCAATCATTGGCTTATGCAGGACTTGAAACAGGACTCAAAGACAGAGAGTCCTATGTCTTAGTGCAGGATAAAATCAGACTGGTATTAACTTCACCATTGAATAGCGGAACTGACATAGGAAGACATATTGACAAGCATGGGGATGGAGTAAAAGTAGTTGCCTTGTGGGTAGAAGATGCATCAAAAGCATATGAAGAAGCGGTCAAGAGAGGTGCTAAATCATACTACGAACCAAAAAAAGAAGAAGATAAGGATGGATATGTAATTACTTCCGGTATACATACTTACGGAGAAGTTGTTCATATTTTTGTTGAGAGAAATGATTACAATGGAGTCTTCTTACCTGGTTATAAAGAGTGGAAAACTAATTACAATCCTGATACAATAGGCTTGAAATATGTAGACCATATGGTAGGCAATGTTGAAGAAGGAAAAATGAATGAATGGGTCTCATTTTATGAAAATGTGATGGGATTTAAACAGATAGTTTCATTTGATGACAAGGATATTTCTACTGAATTTACTGCATTGATGAGTAAGGTAATGAGTAATGGAAATGGTAGAATTAAATTCCCAATAAATGAACCTGCACCTGGAAGAAAAAAATCACAGGTCGAGGAATATCTTGATTTTTATGAAGGAGCTGGTGTACAACATATCGCCGTAGCTACTGATAACATTATTGAGACTGTTACTGCCTTAAAATCAAGAGGAGTAGATTTTCTTACAGTACCGCAAACATATTATGAAGAATTGATCGATCGGGTTGGTTCGATCGACGAAGATGTAAAAACTCTTAGTAAGCTTGGCATATTGGTTGACAGAGACGATGAAGGTTATCTTCTTCAGATTTTCACAAAAACTGTTCAGGCAAGACCTACAATGTTCTTTGAAATAATTCAGAGAAAAGGAGCAAAATCATTCGGAAAAGGTAATTTTAAAGCTCTTTTTGAAGCAATTGAAAGAGAACAGGAACTTAGAGGTACACTATAAAGGAAGCTTTAATCTAAATAAAGGTCTTTTTCGAGAAGGAAAAGACCTTTTTTATTTTTCTTTATAATTCGTAAAAATCTTATCCAATAACCTAATCAATTCGTGATATTCAGATTCAGATAGATCCTTCCACCCTATCATTCTGGAGTCCTGGACAATAGGTAAAGCTTTTTTGATCTCCTCATTACCGCTACTCGTTAGGTTCACTGTATATTTTCGCTTATCAGATTTATCTATAACCTTCTCAACAAACCCCTTATTGACCAATAAATCAATTATTCTCGATACGGTTGGTTTATCCTTAAAACTCAAAGAAGCTATTTCTGTCTGAGTCAGCTTACTCTTGTTATGTAAGTTCCATAGAATTATCCACTGCTCAGGGGTCAGATTTATAGCTTTTTCTTTAAACCTCGATATCAAATCCTGCCTGACAACCTTGTAAGTTCTATCAATATAAATTCCTATTTCTCTATCTCTTTCAATCATTCTCTTGTAATAACTCTTTGTTTTCCATATAAGCTAAGGCAAAACGAATATCCTCATAAGTATACTCTTCCCCCAAGTATTGTTTGATCTCGGTAAATTTTTCTGCTTTCGTTGTTGATTTAACTTTTATTATGTTCTCGAGCTTTTCTTTTGATAAAAATTCAAGAACATCGATTTCTCCATCTTTTATATAGTTAACCAGGTGTCCTGCTATAGTTCCAGGCACAAAACCACGTAGTTCTGCTATTTCTTCAACAGTTTTCCCCTCCTTATACATTTCGAAAGTTACTTCTTTTGTGGGTTTCTTTTTCTCTTTAACTGGTGTCTGCTTTTGATTTTGTACTGCAATATCCCTTATTTCATCTTTTGCAGGAGCTCTGCCGGAAGCAAAAGACCTCATTATCGTTTGAAGCTTGAAAATATTTCTTTTTGTATTTAAAGCATCATCTTTAATCGATTCAAGGTCTTTTTTATATGATTTAAGCTTTTTATTAGCTTTTATTTCTTTGATATGTTCTTCCGTATCCTTGAGAGTATTATCTAATAATGGAATAAAATATTCAACAGATTTATTAGTTCTCTCCTCCAAAACTTTGAGATATTCTCCGGTTACTGAAGAAAGTATTGATTTTACCTGGTTCGTAAATTTGGTCCCGACAGAAACAAGGTTTTCAATATTATCAACAATCTGTACACCCGTCAATTTATATTTTGATCGAAGAGTTCTTTCTTCTGAATTGTACCCTTTCATTAAAACTCTTCCGGCTATCTGAAGAGAATTCATTGCAAATACTCTTGAAAATAGATTAAGTACATATCGCTTTTGAGAAAAGGAAAGATCTGATGTCATTTCTCCTATCTCCTTTTTCGTATTTGAAAACCTAATGATTTGTTCGTCTGTTTGAAATTCAGATAAAGGTAAAGGACTCGCAAGTGTTAAGCCTTTGAGTGAAGTCAATCGAGAGAGTGCAACATAAACCTGTCCGGCTGAAAATGTGTCTGACAGATCTAATATTGCTTTTTCGAAAGTTAAACCCTGACTCTTATGGACGGTTATAGCCCATGCTAAACGTAGTGGGTACTGTTTGAAAACACCGATTGTTTCTTCTTCAATTTGATCTGTACTACTATTAAACTTGAATTTTTTGTTTTCCCAGGTATAAGGTTCAACATCAACATATGTCCCATCATCGCATTTTACTGTAATACTTTCACTGTCGATATAGTTGATATATCCAATTTTACCGTTAAAATAACGTTGCTCCCCGGTCGGATCATTCTTTATGAACATCACCTGAGCTCCTTCTTTTAATGTGAGTATTTGATTGTGCGGGTAATGATATTCAGATATTTCTCCTTCTACTTCTGCCTGAAATTCAACTGGTTCACTTTCAAGTTTTCTTAACTCAATTTCATTTTTCTTATCTGCTTTGTAGTTATGAGTAGTAATAAAGACCTGTCCATCCTCTTCATCAAAATAAAGGTCAGGTTGATAATATTTATTCAGCGTATTTAATGAGTCTTCATCAAGTTCATTATTTCT
>CAYTFO010000210.1:0-6518 GCA_964437135.1 uncultured Roseivirgaceae bacterium
GATGATAAACATGAAAATCTGGTTGCAATACTGGATGATTTTGGAATTCGGGAGTTTAAAAAGATTAGCAAATTATCGGGTGGACATATCAATGTCACCTATAAAATCGAGTCAGAAAAAAGCTGGATACTCCAAAAAATCAATAATCATGTTTTTAAACACCCTGAGATCATATTTAAGAACTTAAGTGAAATTCAAAAATGTTTTAGTAGATACAAGATGATTCCTGCTCAGGAAGAGTTTTTTCAGTATCAAAAATCAAAAAATGGAAATCTCTATTCAATAGATAAGGAAGGGGAATACTGGAGAATTAACCCCTTTCTTTCCGATACTATCTCAATAGATGAAATTACAGATACAGTTGATCAGTTTCATATTGGGCAATCTTTGGGTCTGTTTTTAAAAAAACTAAACACCTGCAAGCAAGAATTAATTGAACCTTCAATTCCTGAATTCCACAATGTTGATTCAAGAATTGTACAATTAGAAAAGTCGATCAAAACCGATAAATTCAGAAGAGTGAATGATTGTTCTGATTTAATTTATGAGATATATAAGCTAATAGATATATATGATGGTTTTAAAGAAGAAATAAATAAGTTAAAACCTATAAAAAGGATTATTCATGGTGATCCCAAGTTTCAAAATTTATTATTTAACAAAGAAACAAATTCGGTAATGGCCATTATTGACCCTGATACAATTATGCCAGGGTATTTATTTCAAGACTTTGGAGATATGGTCAGAAGTATGTGTGCCTCTAAACCTGAGGACCATAAAAAAATAGAAGAAGTTTTCATTCATACAGAAAGGTTTAAGGAAATAAAAATGGGTTTTTTAGATGGTCTAAATGATTTGATCTCAAAAAACGAAATTGATACTCTTGATTACGGTCCATTTTTTCTCATTTTTTCTCAAACAATTCGATTTTTGGAGGATTATCTTTCAGGGGATAGATATTACACTAAAATTGCATACGAAAATCAAAATCTTATTAGAGCAAAAAACCAATACAAACTTCTAAATTCTTATTTAGAGTTACTTTGAAAAATATACTCTACTAAAATCCAAAAGTTTCTAATGAAAAATTCATTGATAATCAGAAGCATATTTATTCTGATCTTAATACATTTTAATTTTAACAGCTACTCTCAAATTGATTCATTAGTATTTGGAAACGGAAATAAGTTATTTGGAAAAATAAAGGGTATGGATAGAGGTGTGCTCACAATGGAAACGGACTACAGCGATAGTGATTTCAAAATTGAGTGGGAAAAAATCAAAGAGATTTATACTCACAAAATATTGATCTCGTTGGAAGATGGTGAAAAATTCATTGGTAAGTTGTTTTATGATGGAGAATTTCAGGCTGTTATTCAAAAGAAAGAAGGATTAGAAATCCCTGTCAATATTTCAGAAATTGTATTTCTCAATGATGTTAAAGATAAGTTTGCAGATCGCTTTTCTGCCTCTGTCGATTTTGGATTTAATTTAACGAAAGCAAACAATCTCCAACAACTTTCATCAAGAGCAAATATTGGATATGAAAGTCCAAAATTTAACATCGCAACTTCATTGAATGTCATAAGATCAACCCAGGATAATGTAGATGAAATAGAAAGGGATGAAATAAATTTAAGTTTGTATTATCTTTTACCCAAAAAACTATTTGCTGTTTATAGTTCTACTTTTCTTGCGAGTACAGAATTACAAATTCAGGCCAGAATAAATAATCAACTGGGATTAGGATATTATCTTATTAAGAATAATCAGGCATTCTGGTCTGCCAAGCTCGGGGCCAACCGTAACCTGGAAAGCTTTGAAGTTGATTCACTGGACCGAAATTCCTGGGAATCATTTCTGGCAACAGAATTAAACTTATTTGATATTGGTGATTTGAGTTTTAGAACGAAAATAACCATGTATAATGGTCTTACAAGAACAGATCGTATCAGGTTAGACGGAACCGCTGATATTAAATATGATTTGCCCCTGGATTTCTACATTAAAGGAGGATTTACGATTAACTATGATAATCAACCAGCAGAGGGAGCAAGCGACAGCGACTATGTCCTTCAGACCGGAATTGGGTGGGAATGGTAAGGCAGGAATTTATCCCTGCCCCTGCTTCTTAATTTGTTCTTCTGAAGGATGTGCCTTCTCCAAACCTAAACCTCGCTAAGAAACCCCAGTTTCCCGTATAAAATCCACCTCCAGACGTCAAAGCTATTCCTGGTCTCCAGTCAAAACCGATAGTAAGAGGAAAATCAAATGAATACTCGACACCGAAGTCGCCGGCAACATTTAACTCAACATCATTGGCAAAGAAAATTTCTGGTCCCACACCAGGATAGAATTTCAAACCAGTAGGACCTCCATTCAAGGCAAACATCCAGTCAAAATACCCACCAACTCCAAATGTGTCAAAATAAACAGCTGTGTGAAGTCTTGGGGCTAAACCCACAGGTATTGTAAGATCAGCGGAAACATTATCTCCAAATCGTAACCCCGCTTCCCAGTTTGATTGAGCTGAAGATTCCTGTGATGCAAGCATTAATACACCCGCAAACAATAACGTTGCATATAATTTTTTCATAGAATTCTGTTTTAATCAATTCGTGAATAAAGCTAATACGGTTATTTTATTTTACATAATAATCCATTGATGAAGTTTTTATTTATTTGTCTAAAAGAATTTATCAAATAATACCTCAAAATGGGTATTGCTATTCATCACTAAAACTTAGATATTGAAGCAATTTTGAACTAATTAAAATAGATATGAACACCTACAAACTCACCACAATCCTTTTTGCTATTGTATCGGCATACTTTATTTATGATAAGTTTTTTGTATCAGCTGAAACAAACTCTGAATATTCAATGATTCAAAACGATTATGAAATATTAACTGAGCTTTTGAGCATCGATAAAATAAACTTTCAGGAAACAAAGATTGATGGAAATACAGGTGACCACCTTCCAATTTCAATTGCAAGAGGTAAGCAGGATGATTTTAAAAGGTGGAATGATTTATTATTATTTAAAAAAGTTAAGCCATACGGCTTTGCTTTTGGTTTAAATAAACTGGAATCTCTACAAAAAGCAATTCTCCAGGAAAATGATAGCTTAAATAAACTAGGTCTGGATACTTTAGTAGGTGTCAGGGTTTACTTAACAAGATCTGAACCCAATCGCTACCTAAATAAAAAACATTTGGACCTCCTTTTTGTACCTGTTTTTTCAAACGGTAAGGACTATATGAATGATCGATCATTAAAAATATTAGGTGATACCACAAATTTTGTTTTAAATACTTCAATGCCATGTCCTGAGTTCTGCGATCAGTAATATGAATAAATTTGAATTAACGGTATTGTATGGTTCAATCTTTTCGCCATTAATACCCTTAGCATTTGCAGTAAAAAGACATAACTATATAAGCAGGATAATACTGGTTTTGGTTATCCTTTCTTTTTCATCTGACTTGTACTCTCTTGCTTCAATCAAATTGGGTTGGATTAGAAATAACAATTTTCTTTTTCTGAGTATTTATGGACTTTTAGAATCTTCAATAATCATTTACTATTTCTACTATAAGTTAAATAAACCAAAGTGGATATTGATCATAGCTATTCCTTTTTTCATTTTTTACATTATAGATTTCCTGTTTTTTGAATATGGTTCATTCAATAGTTTAGGTAGAGGAATTCAATGCTTATTGGTTTTAATACTATGTGTAATCTTCTTCTATAATGTATACAAGGAGGAAAGAATTGTAAGTCTTGAAAAAGAACCCACTTTTTGGTTTTGCACGGCTCTATTTATTTATTTTTCAGGAGCAATGGTTTCATTAGTTCTAGCCAATACTTTGCTCTCTTCTAATTTTACCTGGCAATTCCATAATATTTCTAATATTTTGAAAAATATTATTCTGGCTGTCGGATTTTACAGATTGAAATGAGCTTTGATATCTATGTTCTGATTGGCACTTTCATAATGCTGTTAATGGCTTTCTCAGTAGTATTTTTTATTTATCTCTACCAAAAGAAGATTATTCAAAAAAATATCAAATACCGGGAGGTAGAATCGCTATTACAAAAACAGGAGCTGGAAACAGCCTATCAAATTCTGGAAGCTAAGGATAAAGAAAGAAAATCTATAGCAGAAGAGTTGCATGATAACCTGGGTAATATTCTGGTTTCACTAAATATGTATCTCGACACACTGGATGATCAGTTAACAGAGGAAAAACAAATAAAGAAGTTGGAGCGTATTAAGGAGATTGCGAATAAAGCAACAGAAGAAACCAGAAGTCTTTCTCATCGATTGGATGCTGTGTCTTTAAAGCATTTTGGACTGGGTGTGGCCATTGAGGACTTAGCTCAAACCATCGAACAAACCAATTCAATCTCTGTAAATCGTTCAATTCTCATAAATGAAACAAATATCAACAGTGAAATAGCATTAAACCTATATAGAATACTACAGGAACTTGTGAATAATACCCTTAAATATGCTAGTGCCTCAAAAATTTCAATAGAATTAAACCAGATTAAAGCAGATTATATTAGCTTTATGTACATGGATAACGGAATTGGCTTTGATGTGGATAAAACTAAAGGGGGAATGGGTATTTCAAATATCTACTCCAGGGCGGATAAAATAAACTCGGAAATCAATTTCAATTCAGGATCCAAAGGAACATCAGTAAATATTGAAATACCACTTTAGTTTTGATAAATATCCTGCTGGCAGATGACCACCAAATTGTAAGAGAAGGCTTACAGGCCGTACTGGAAAGTACCGGAAACTATCTTGTAAAGGAAGAGGCTGAAAACGGAATAGATGTTCTCAAAATTCTTGATAACGATAAAAACTTTGATGTGGTGGTAATGGATATCAATATGCCTGAAATGGATGGTATTACATGTGCAAAAAACATAAAAAAAGATTATCCTGAAATAAAAATCATCCTTCTTACGATGTATTCGCAAAAGTCATTTGTGGATGAAATTCTAAAACTGGGAATAGAAGGATGCCTGCTGAAAAATAATTCCGGTAAGCAACTAATAGAAGCTATACAAAGAGTCACAAACGGCAACTTATACTATGACCATCTAAAAGAGTTTGCCGGAGATCAGGAAGATATCATACAGTTTAAGTTAAGCGAAAGAGAAATTGAGGTCATTAAATTGCTTGCAGATGGACTTACCAGTCAGCAGATAGCTGAAAAACTATTTGTTTCTGATCACACGATCCGTACTCATCGAAAAAATATTCTAAAAAAAACCAACCTGCTCAATACTTCTCAGCTTATTCAATTCGCAGCAAAGAATAAGATTATTTAGCTCATTTTTTAAACCATCTGGCTATTCGGTGAAACCAATCAACTTTTCCCACAAACATCATAGGACAACCATTATTGATAACCTTTATTCCCAGTTCCTGTCCAATTTGTTCTGCTTTTTTTGAATAACTACCCTTCCCAATTCCTCTATGCATCCAGACTATCGGAATCTTTTGTTCTGAACATTCCAACATTGCCTTTTCGCTTACTTCCGGAGTTGATGCTAAAAAAACTGCATCAGGTTTTTCAGGAAGTTCACTTATTGAATGATAGCAAATATCATTTTCAATTTCATCTGCATTTGGGTTTATCTGAAAAACCTTGTAATCATTTTCCCTGAACTTTTTATAAATGTAGTTTGCGGGTAATTGCCCCTCTCTGGAAACACCTATAACTGCTATTATCTTTTTGCTCAGGAATTCATTAATGAGATCTGTTTGTAGCATTTTTTATTTAAATCTCATAAAATATAATCAATCATTCATTGAGCTAAATCAATGATTACTATGATCTATTGACCAAAATTTTGGATAACCCGTAACCAAAATACATGTTCCAGTGAATATGAATCAGGGCGATTCAATTTAACCCATTGATTGTTATACAAGACTGAAATCTGGGTATTATCGAATAAATAAATTCCGGGTCCAACCAGAAATCTGTTCCCAGCAAAATGATTATAGTCTATATTCTCACCAAGATTGAAAAATACCTCATCTCCTAGTGAAAGGTAAAGTAACTCTTGACCGCTTTTTGAGCGAAGCATATGAATCTTGAACATAAATAGATATCTAAATCGATGATTAAAATAACTTCCTGGATTAGACTCTTCTAATCTATGCAAAAATCTTTGTTCTGCCCTGAAACGATTGGAAATTTGAATTCTATTAAAAGACTTGCGATGTAGAATTTCCTGATAGGGTCTGATTTCAGATATAATTAGTTTGTTATTTGTGAAAAAACCAAGATGGGCTAATCCTGCTGCAACCTTTAAATTGTTATTAAAATGATAGCCCAGCCCTGTTCTCAAGACGTATTGAGACTTTTCAGAAAACCCATCTATAAATCTGATACCACCATCAGCATTTATTGAAAAATTTTCAATTAACTTAATATTGGTGTAGTACTGAAACCACTGGAAATTATTTTTTAGTACTGTTCTTTCCTG
>CAYTFO010000211.1:0-6459 GCA_964437135.1 uncultured Roseivirgaceae bacterium
GATTCCAGGAGTCAATTATGAATTCACACAACCTATCGAGATGCGATTCAATGAATTGATGACTGGTATCAGACAGGATGTTGCCATTAAAATTTTTGGAGATGATTTAAGTGTTCTGGCTAACAAAGCAAATGAAGTTGCTAGTCTGATCAAAGATATTGACGGAATTGGTGACCTAAGAGTGGAAGCCACAGAAGGACAGCCCCAAATCACAATAGAATACAACCGTAGCAAGCTGGCTTATTATGGATTAAAGATCAGTGACCTAAACCACCTGATCAAAACAGCATACGCAGGTTCCAAAGCCGGAGTCGTTTTTGAAGGTGAAAGACGTTTTGACTTAGTCCTCAGGATGGAAGAAAAATTTCGATCAGAATTTTCAAATATAGAAAACTTACTGGTAAGCCTGCCATCAGGAGAACAGGTTCCTCTAAATGAAGTTGCTTCTATTGAATATAGACCTGGCCCAATTCAGATTAGCAGGGACAATACCAACCGAAGAACTTATGTAGGTATCAATGTACGAGGAAGAGATATTAAATCCCTGATTGATGAAATTGAATTAGTACTTTCCGAAAAACTGGAACTACCCCCTGGGTATTATATCCGATACGGAGGTGCTTTTGAAAACCTTGAAAGAGCAACAAAAAGACTGCAGATTGTAGTTCCTCTGGCATTAGGCCTAATATTCATACTTGTCTTTCTTGCTCTGAGATCATTTAAACAAACCATTATGATTTACATAGCTATTCCCCTTTCTGCTATTGGAGGAGTTTTTTCTTTATGGCTACGAGATATGCCTTTTAGTATATCTGCCGGAATAGGTTTTATCGTTTTATTTGGAATAGCTGTTTTAAATGGGCTTGTTCTGATAAATGGATGGAATGAAATTAAATCAGATGAAAACCTGTCTCTAGTAGATCGTATTACCAAGGGAGCAAGGAGAAGAATTCGACCTATAATGCTGACCGCCTCAACAGATATCCTTGGTTTTTTACCAATGGCTTTATCTACATCAGCTGGTGCAGAAGTTCAACGACCACTTGCTACCGTTGTAATCGGAGGAATGATCACAGCTACATTTCTTACTTTATTTATTCTACCAATATTATACCGTTGGTTAGAAGATGGATTAGGAAAAATCAATAAAACAGTTTCCATTTTAATAATTGGGTTCGTATTTCTTCCCTTCCAGCAGCTGAATGCTCAAAACCAGGAAGTGAGAATCACATTGGAAGAGGCAACAGAACGAGCTTTAAATTTTTATCCAAGTATCACAGCATCTTCACTTTCAATTGAAAAGCAGGAAAAGCTAAAGAAAACAGCTCTTAATCTGGGTCAAACCGGGGTTTTTAATGCAGGTGAAGAGATAGGTAATAATGATTATGGAGTCAGAACAATAATTGGGTTCCAGCAACAAAACATTGCAATCTTTAATGCTCCTGCCAATACAAAAGTTATTTCAACTCAAAAATCAATGGCTGAAATCTCAAAGGAACTCACTCAAATTGAATTAAAACTAAATGTTCAGTTATCCTATTCAAGCACTCTAATTGCCAAACGTAAATTGGATCTGTATATCCGAATTGATTCTATCTATGATGAATTTGAGCGAGCAGCTAAACTTAAGTATCAATTGGAAGAAAGTTCCAGGTTAGAGTATTTATCAGCAGTAAATCAGGCGAAACAAATATCCATACAAAGAAATCAGGCCTCTTACGACTACAAAATTGCTATACAAAATCTTAATAAATGGATGATTAGCGACACAGTTTATACAATTTACGATAATGACACATTGTGGACATTGCCTCTTTTAGCAGAAATAGATTCTATCAAAGAGCATCCAAGAATTAAGCTCGCAAAAGAAAACATCCTTCTTCAGGAGACTCAAAGGAAAGCTCAATCTTCAATGTACTTACCCACTCTGAATGCTCAGTATGGGATACAAAGCATTGATGGCGAATCTGGTTATTATCAATACCAATTAGGACTGCAGTTCCCTCTTATTTTTAATAATCAGCTCGGCAAAACGCAGGCAGCAAAAATAGAAACTGAAATAGCTTTGAAAAATCTGGAACAGGAAAGTATTGAGTTTAACAACAATATAAAATCTGCTGAATCGAATTTTCAGAAATGGTATGAAAGCTGGCAATATTACACTCAGGAAGCCATTCCAATTGCAAATGAACAGCTAAAAGGTTCATTAATTGCTTACCGGGAAGGTGCAATCAATTACACTGAGTTCCTTCAAAATACTCGAATTGCTCTAGAGACTGAAATTAATGGCCTGGACGCAATGGGAAATTATCTAAAATCTAAATTCTACCTTTCATACTTACTAAACAATGAATAAAATGAAATACAGATATAATCTAACATTGACAGTTTTAGTATTGATATTTTTTAATGCCTGTCAAACAACTAATGAAATGCCTGTAGAAGAGCATTCTGAACATGAAGAAAACACAGAAGTTCATCTAAGCATAGCTCAGTTTAATTCATTAGGAATGAAAATCGATACTGTTTCAAAAAAGATAATGAGCGGAACAGTTGAAACAAACGGAGAACTTACACTACCCCCTCAAAGTCAGGCAGCAGTAACAGCAATCATTGGTTCAAATGTGAAATCTATAAAAGTAATAGAAGGACAGAAGGTAGATAAGGGTACTATTCTTTGTTATATATTCCATCCTGATCTCATCGAGTTACAAACAGAATATATTAAGCAGGAGAATCAATTAGGTTATCTGGAAACTGAATATGAAAGGCAGGAAAAGCTTTTTAATGAATCTATAAATTCAGGTAAAGAGTTTCAGAAAGTAAAAGCTGATTACCATTCTTTAAAAGGCGGAGTAGAAGGATTAGAATCTAAATTAAAATTACTTGGTATGGATCCTGAAAAAATACGCAGTGGTTCTTTATATGAAAATCTGGCCATCAAAAGTCCTATTTCGGGATATATTCAACAAATAAATATTCGAACTGGGCAATATGTAAACCCTCAGGATATCATGTTTGACATCATCAATACCAATCATATTCATGCTCATTTCAAGGTCTTTGAAAAAGACATCAGTAAAGTAAAGGAAGGACAAACCGTAAATTTTATAATCGAATCAAAACCTGATAAAGAATACAATGCAACAGTATTTGCTGTGGGTAAGTTTTTTGAATCAAATGTGAAGGCAGTTAATATTCATGCTGAAATTGATAACTCGGATGGATCTCTTCTTCCAGGCATGTATGCACGAGGTCAAATCATTATGGAAGAAAACTTCACAACTGTACTTCCAAATGATGCAGTAGTTATGGATGGTGATAGATACTATGTTTTTAGTGCTGAGAAAATTGAAGAAAATGGAGAAATTGAATGGCATTTTCAACCAACTGAAGTCAATATTGGACATAAAAACGACAGGTGGACTGAAATCAAATTTCACGATAAGGTATCTCCTTCAACTTTATTTGCACAGAACAATGCTTACTACTTAATAGCCGAACTCAATAAAGAACAAGCGGGTCATGATCATTAATTGCTTTGCGATCTACTGAATTTGTATGATCTGAGTCTTATGAAGAGATTTCCTGAAAATATTTTACTGTTATGGCCTAACTGATATTTAGGGAATAAATTGAAACAAATACCGTCATTCCCAGAATTTTCCGTGAAAACTCCCGGGGAATCTAAAATGATGATTTGATACTATTCAAGATCTGTTCTTTTTGTCCAGATTTCATAGATAGGATCACCTTTACTGCTAAGTCCACTATGGTGCCATTCACAATCTTTAATCTCATAATCGAATTCAAGATTGGCTCCTACCCGACTATTGTCTCTCGAAAAAAACTCTATACTCTCAGTATATTTTCCGTTTTCAGTAGTGTAGGTGCCACCTCCAGTGCCCATAAATTGTTTGGTTTCAATATTATAAGCAATCCATTGAAATCGTGTTCCTGAAAGTATTTTCATTGTTTTTCTTGCCCCTGGTGTTCTTCTGCTTAATTCACCATCTCTTTTGCGTCCGGTGATAAGCCAGGCACCATTTAAATCCCCTGGTTTACCATCATCAATTCTAGACCAGACTAGGTCGCTTCCATCAATTTTAAAGGTATTTTCCTCAAGAGTGAATTCTGCACTTTGCGTAGTACCAACATTACTAGAATCTGAGGTGTCAAACTCAAAGGTTATAGTTATAGTATTGTTCTCCGCTGTCCAGGATCCCCCCATGCAAAAATCATAGGCTCCATCTGCAGCAGAGTACTGGGTCTGAGCAATATATCCACCAGATAGAATAGCTACAATCCTTTTTTCCACATTATCTTCATTGGTAAAGATTGTCTCCCAGGCACCTTCTAAACTAGCCTGCTTTACCCCTGAAGCATCTGTAAGCGAATCGGCATTACTATTAGCTTCATTGCCGGAAGGTTTGCAACTAATAATATATACAAAGAGTATAAATAATAATGAACTTCTCATGGTTTCAAAACTTTTGATTCATTAAGATAATTAAATTAAAAACGAATTCAGAAATTCATGAATTGATATTAATATATGAACAAATTTCAAAAAGGATTGCACTTCCGATCTTATGAGGATGTAATCCATTTTATAGATAATACTGAAGTACCGGTAGTCAACTATCTACGAAATCAGATATTTGATTGTATACCAAATGTCATTGAACATATTTCTTACAATACTCTCTTCTATAAAAAGAAAAAAAATATCTGTTTCATATGGCCCTCATCTATTCCATGGGGTGGAATAGAACATGGAGTGTCAATTGGATTTGTAAAAGGAAAAGAATTATATGACCCTGGAAACTTCCTCGATAAAAATGGAAGAAAAAATGTAGCAACAAAAGTTTTCTACGAAGTAAATGAGATTGAAGAAGAACTTTTGAGAGAGTTCTTATTTCAGGCCTCTGAATTAGACCAATAGGTAAGTTACTTCTTAATTACTTCCAGGAGTTTGTCAACCTTTTCATCAGCACCCGTAGATATTCCTAGCCACTCGAGTGTCGATTTATACATAATATTCTCCAGATCCTCTTTGTCCATATCCATCTCTTCAATAAACTTACCTATTTCAAGATCTCCAAGCGGAAATGGATAATCTGTTCCAAGGCATATTTTTTCTGAACCTACCATATCCATCACATATCGAAGAAGTTTTTCGTCATGGGTAATGCTGTCAACCCAAAACTTCCCAATGTAATCACGAGGATTTACATTATTATGAACAGCAACCAAATCCGGCCGGCAATTAAATCCATGCTCTATCCTTCCAATAGTCGGTAAAAATGAACCTCCTGCGTGAGCAAAGCATACCCTGAGCTCAGGATATCTTTCAAATACTCCCCCAAAAATCATCGAGGTAATAGCTCTGGTAGTTTCCGCAGGCATTCCAACAAGCCAGGGAAGCCAATACTTCTCAATTTGATCACTTCCCATCATTTCCCAGGGATGTACTAATATGGCCATCTCCAGTTTTTCACAAGCCTCAAAAAATTCAAAGAAACGTGGCTTCGAAAGATTAAATCCATTAACATTAGAGCCAATTTGTACTCCGGGAAAACCCAGCTCTTTACACCTCTCAAGTTCTTCAATGGCCAAATCTATATCCTGCAAAGGAACAGTACCCAAACCAATGTAGTTTTTAGGATATTTTGTAACAGTCTCAGCAATATCATCATTTAGAAACCTCGAAACTTCCAGTCCATCCTTTGGCTCTGTCCAGTAACTAAACAAAACTGGAATAGTACAAATAACCTGAAGCCGGGTATTGAATTGTTCATACTCCTTTATCCTAACTTCAGGATCCCAACAGTTTTCGGCAATTTCTCTAAAAAACTTATCCCCCTTCATCATCCTGGCAAATCCTTCTTTATGATGAAGTAGTGTTATGAAATCACCATAGCCAAACTTTTCAGTAAAATTTGGCAGTTTTTTAGGAATAATATGCGTGTGCATATCTATTTTGAGTGGGGTTTGTGTTGCCATATCCTACAAATTTAAGATTTTTTATTTGCAATTTCTCCAGAGCGTTGATAAAGTCGGCACATCATAACCATACCTTTTTGCATTCTTTAAGCATCTACATGCATCATAAGTTTGCTTCAAATTATGATAGGTAACAGCGGCATTATACCAAATATCTGCATTTACCGGGTTCTTACTCAAATAAATTTCATAGTATGATATTGCATCATTAAATGAATCTTCCTTAAAGTATGTATTTGCTATTAGGTAAAAAATATCGTTATTGCCTGATTGTTTCAGTACAATATTGAAATGACTTCTGGCTTCTTTATATCGCCCTAGCTCATGTAACAACCTTCCGTAATTTTTTAATGCAAGCAAGTTGTTTTCATCCAGCTCCAAAATAGTTTTATATAATCTTTCTGCTGCTACTTTATCTCCTGACTGATATTTCTCAATTGCCTCATATGTCAG
>CAYTFO010000212.1:0-3109 GCA_964437135.1 uncultured Roseivirgaceae bacterium
TATTCTACCCATGCTGCATTTTTCGATTATGATAAAGACGGGGATCTGGATGCATATCTACTCAATAATTCCTATCAGGCTATTGGTAGTTTCAATCTTATGAACAATATACGGAATGTAAGAGATTCGGTTGGAGGAGACAAATTATACAGAAATGATGGCGGTTTTTTTACGGATGTAAGTGAAGAAGCTGGAATTTACGGGAGTGTTATCGGTTTTGGTCTTGGGGTCACAGTTGGTGATATAAATAATGACAACTGGCTGGATATCTTCGTTTCCAACGATTTTTTTGAAAGAGACTATTTATATATCAATCAAAAAAACGGAACTTTTAAAGAATCTGTAGAGGAAAAAATGGCGTCATTGAGTGCTGCTTCTATGGGCGCAGATATGGCAGATATCAATAATGATCTAAAGGCAGACATATTTGTAACAGACATGCTTCCGGAACCTGACGAAAGAATCAAGCAGGTTACGATGTTTGAAAGCTGGGATAAATATCAATACAAGTTGAAGACAGATTATTATCATCAGTTTTCCAGAAATATGCTTCATATTAATAATGGTGATGGCAGTTTTATGGAGCTGGCAAGGTTTGCCGGGGTGGAAGCTACTGATTGGAGTTGGGGAGCACTTATTTTTGACATGAACAATGACGGTAATAAAGATCTTTTTGTAGCCAATGGGATTTATCAGGATATAACAGACCTCGACTACCTGAACTTTATTGCAGATGATGAAACAAAGAAAAGGATTATCACCAAAGAGGGAGTAGATTTTAAGGCGTTAGTAGATCCTATTCCGATTAATCCAATTTCAAACTATGCTTTCAAAAATAATGGTGATCTTGATTTTCAAAATGCTACATCTGAATGGGGTCTGGATCAAAAATCACATTCAAATGGTTCAGCTTATGCCGATTTGGATAATGATGGAGATCTGGATTTGATTGTCAATAATGTAAATGCGAATGCTTTCGTTTACAGGAATAATACAAACACCTCGGAAAATCATTTTCTAAGATTCAAATTAATTGGGAATGACAAAAATACAAATGCCATAGGGGCTAAAATCTTTTTAGAATCTGGTTCAGATAAGTTTTATCTGGAACATGTACCCATAAGGGGTTTTCAGTCCACAGTGGATCATCGACTCACTTTTGGTGTCGGAAAATTAACGGAGATTGAAAAAGCTACAATCGTATGGCCTGATGATAAAATTACCATTCTTGAAAATTTATCAGTAGACCAGGAAATCGTGGTAAAAATGTCGGACGGGGAAATCCTGGACCAGAATCCAGGGGATGAGCTTACATACACGGATGAAAAATTGTTTAATGCTATTGCTGTTTCAGGAATTGATTTTAAGCACGAAGAAAGCAATTTTGTAGATTTTGACAG
Source organism: uncultured Roseivirgaceae bacterium (assembly GCA_964437135.1). Taxonomy (GTDB): domain Bacteria; phylum Bacteroidota; class Bacteroidia; order Cytophagales; family Cyclobacteriaceae; genus CAYTFO01. The sequence continues at coordinate 1,401 of CAYTFO010000212.1, forward strand.
AGATCGACTCACCTATTACATGCGTTCAAATGAAGGACCAGCTCTAGAAACAGCGGACTTCGATGGAGATGGTTTGGATGACATTTTTATGGGAGGGGCTAAAGGTCAGTCAGCAATTCTTTACATTCAATCTGATGACGGAAGTTTTCAGGCAGGAAGCAATCCATTTGAGGATGACATGAGATCTGAAGATGTTGTAGCACATGCTTTTGACGCTGATTCAGATGGAGATATTGATCTCTTTGTAGGAAGTGGGAGCAGTGAATTTGGTTTTAATACACCTGAATTAATAGACAGACTCTATATAAATGATGGGAGTGGAAATTTCACAAAATCAGATGATCCTGTCATTAATTCACTCAGAAATGTAACCTCATGTGTAGTTTCATCAGATATAGATGGAGATGGTGATTTAGATCTTTTTACCGGTGCCAGAATGATCCCTTTTTTATTTGGCGCCCCGGCAAATGGTGTGATTTTACTCAATGACGGACAGGGGAATTTTTCTTTTGCACCGGAAAGTATTTCGGCTCAATTCAGAGAAATCGGAATGATAACTGATGCTGTGTTTTCTGATATTGATGGAGATAAAAATGAAGATCTATTGATCGTTGGGGAATATATGAATATCAAAGTATTTAAAAATACAGGAACTGGATTTCAAAATATGACTCAGAATTCGGGATTTTCAGAATACTTTGGCTGGTGGCATGTTATTCATCCTTTCGATTTGGACCAGGATGGAGATATGGATTTTATTGTAGGTAATCATGGATTAAATAGCAGATTCAAAGTTGATCTGGAAAACCCTATGAATTTATATGTTTATGATTTTGACAATAATGGAACCGTAGAACATATTTTTTCAAGATATGTAGAGGGTAAGGAAAAGACTTTAGCTTTAAAGCAGGACCTGGTAATGCAAATGCCTTCTTTAAAGAAGAAATTTGTAAAATTTTCTGACTACAGCAATAAAAATATTGATGAAATATTTGACTCAGAAATACTGAAAAATAAAGCACTTAAATTGAAAGTGAATTGGTTTTATACAAGTATTTTGAGAAATGATGGATCTGGAAATTTTTCTGTTGAGCCAATGGAAGGACCAGTCCAGTATTCACCGATCTATGCTATTGCTTCTGTAGGAAATGATAAGGGTGGTGTAGTTTTAGGAGGAAATCAATTACATGCAAAGCCTCAGGTTGGTATTTATAATGCTAACAAGGGACTTTATTACCGTAATATTAATAGCACATTAGAGTATGTGCCAAATATAGTTAGTGGTTTGAACATAAATAATGAGGTCAGAAATATAAGCAACCTTATAATTCAGGATAAAGAATCAATTGTATTTGGTGTAAGCGACAATTCACCGGTCGTTTACACTTTAAACCTCGATTAGAATGAGAATCCCAGGTTTAAGTTTTCTAATAATAGTTTTTGTTTTTGCTTGTGATAGTTCTAAAGAAAGTAAAAATTCCGATACCCTTTTCAAAAAACTTGATGATGCAAGGACAGGTGTTGATTTTATCAATCAGCTTAACGATAAACCTGATCTTAACATAATTGAATATCTGTATTACTACAATGGTGGAGGCGTTGGCATAGGTGATTTTAATAATGATGGATGGGAGGATATTGTTTTTACAGCAAATCAGGGAGACAATATTCTTTATGTAAATAAAGGTAACTTTTCGTTTGAAAAGATC
>CAYTFO010000212.1:3119-6452 GCA_964437135.1 uncultured Roseivirgaceae bacterium
CCCATTTGATAAAGATAAGAAGTGGTCTACCGGTGTTTCAGTAGCGGATGTAAATGGCGATGGTTTATTGGATATGTACATTTGTCAGGTGGGTAACTACAATTCTTTGCAGGGGAAAAATCTACTTTACATAAATAATGGCGATTTAAGCTTTACAGAATCAGCTGAGAAAGTTGGTCTGGATTTCCAGGGGTTTTCCACTCAGGCTGCATTTTTTGACTATGATAAAGACGGTGATTTAGATATGTATTTAATGAACCATTCAGTACATACGCCGAGATCATACAGACCAAAGTCAGAAAATTATAAAAGAGATCAGTATTCCAGCGATATATTGTATAAAAACCTGCAAGTTGAGACGGGAGAGTTTAGATTTATTGATTTTTCGGAAAATGCAAAATTGAATCCAGGACCTCAGGGTTATGGTTTGGGACTGGCGATTTCCGATCTGAATAACGATAACTGGCCGGATATATATGTGGGAAATGATTTTCATGAAAATGATTATTATTATTTAAATAACCAGGACGGGACATTTTCTGATTCAATTTATTCGGCATTTAGACACACCTCAAGGTTTACTATGGGAGTAGATATAGGGGATATCAATCATGATTCCAATTTTGACATCATGACGCTGGATATGTTACCCTCTGATAACCAAATTTTGATGAAATCCGGAGGTGAGGATGCAAATAAAGTTGCCGAGATAAAGCTGAGGTTTGGTTATCACCCTCAGTTTGCCAGAAACTCACTTCAGATAAATAATGGAGATGGAACATATTCCGATGTTGCTTTATTGACAAATACTTATGCTACAGATTGGAGTTGGTCAACTTTGTTAAATGATTTTGACCAGGACATTCAGAATGATATTTTCATTTCAAATGGTATATATAAGCGACCTAATGACCTGGATTATATCAACTATGTAAGCAATGTAAATTTTTCTCTCTACTCTCAAAACGAGCAGGATAGTATAGAAAGGGAGTTGATCAAAACAATGCCTTCTATAAAAATCCCAAATTATGCGTTCAAAGGTTCGGAAAACCTACAGTTATTGGAAGTCTCAAAAAGCTGGGGGCTTGATGAAGATTCATATTCTAATGGTTCTGCATATGCTGATTTAGATAATGATGGTGATTTAGAGATTATCGTAAATAATGTAAATGGACCCGCATTCATTTATGAAAACAAGAGTAACAAAAACTTTTTGCAATTAGAATTCGCCTATGATGAAGGCAAATTCAATTCTTTGGGTTTGAAAGCACTACTTTTTGTGAATGGAAAGGTTCAGGTAAAGGAAAATTATCCAGTTAGAGGTTTCCAGTCATCAGTATCCCACAGAATCACTTTTGGTTTAGATACGCTTGCAGGATTTGATTCTCTAATTGTCAGATGGCCGGATTCAAAGTCAAGTATATATTATTTGTCTGATCTTAAGGTGAATAGCCTGAATCAAATAAAATATGAAGAGTCTGGATTCAAAGAAGTAAATACAGATAAGTCTAATATTCCCTTCAATTACAGTCTGACAAGGCTAAATTTCAGACATGTTGAAGATCGTTTTAATGATTATGAGGTAGAAACACTTATTCCCTATAAACTATCCACTGAAGGACCTGCAATAGCTACTGAGGATATAAATGATAATGGGCTGATTGATTTTTATGTAGGTGGGGCTCATGGTCAGTCAGGACAGATTTTCTTACAGGATATCAATGGAGATTTTTATTCTAAAAATTCGCCTGCATTAGAAGACGATGCTGATTTTGAAGATACCGATGCCGTATTTTTTGATTTGGAAAATGATGGCGATCTGGACTTGTATGTAGTCAGTGGAGGTAATGTTTATTCAGAAAACTCAACGATTCTCAGAGATAGAATCTACAGAAATAATGATGGAGTATGGGAAAGACTAAACCTTCCTCTCCCGGCGACAAATGGTTCAGTAGTGGTAAAAATGGATTATGATGACGATGGAGATACTGATCTTTTTGTAGGGAGCAGATCAGTTCCAGGCTCTTTTGGTTTGAATCCTGTGAATTTCATTTTAGAAAATAAAGGAAATTCAGAAATCAATGTACAGCCGTTATTCAATGGAATGGTGACCGATGCGATATTTGAGGATTTAGACAATGATGGAAGAAGTGAACTTTTGGTGGTAGGTGATTGGCTACCGCTTACAATTATCTCTTATCAGGATGAAAAATGGAACAAATCTGTTTTGTTAAATAATAGCGGAGGTTTTTGGAACTCTTTATCATTTGATAAAAGCTCAAAGAAAATATGGCTGGGTAACCAGGGGTTAAATTCAAAACTGCAAATAGTGGAAGATATACCCATAACTCTTTACACAGGAGATTTTGATAGAAATGGCCAGATCGATCCAATTATTTATTATCCAAACTCAGGATCTCAGATTCCGCTTATGTCAAGAGATGATTTAATTGGCCAGATTCCTTTGTTAAAGAAGAAGTTTACCAAATATAAAATGTTTGCTGGTATCAATTCATTTGAAGAATTAATAGAAGGCCTTCCCTCACAGGATTACCGAGCTGAAAATATATATATAGTCTCAAGTGGATTTGTTGATATTCAGGATAGTGCAGAATTTACAGAGTTTGATTTTTTTCTTCAGCGATACTGGATAAATGATATTGCTTTAAATCCGCGGAATAATAATCTGTTAGCATTTGGAGCTAATTTTTTTGGTGCATCTTCAGTATTGGGAAATTTTGATGCTGGTGGTTTAATAATCAGAGATAAAGCCGTTTATTATCCTATTGTGGAAATGGTCGATAAGCAGGTAAATCGAGTAGAATGGATTGATCAAAGCCGACTTCTGATAGGCGTTAATAATAATTATGTTTACCTACTCGAAATCAAATAATTATTTAGGTATAAAAAAAGCCGGCAATCGCCGGCTTTTCGATTTTTGGTTTGGTTGTTATTAATTCTTCACTATTGTGTAGGTATATCCTGCATCAGAGTCGAAAGTAACAGTAACAGTATAATTACCAGCTTCTGCAATTGCGATGTTGCTGGAGTTAAAATCTAATGTTCCATCACCATCTGAGTCACCATAGTTGATTCCCCAGTCATCATTTTCTCTGAATTTACATTCACCAGCTGTAAGATCTAATGTGATTGTCCATGAAATTTCACCTCTGTTTGTAGAAACAAGCGCCATATCAGTATCAGCATCCCATCCACCTGGTGTAGCATCACCTATGATACCCCAGTTTGACTCTGTAGCTGTCCATGTGAAATCATTGAAATTAACATCTACTCTGTAGAAGCCATCAGCAGCAACTGTTGCATTACTTTCAC
>CAYTFO010000213.1:0-6444 GCA_964437135.1 uncultured Roseivirgaceae bacterium
GTTGAAGTATCTGATGTAAAAAGAAAAACAATTATTGAAAAGGTCAGTGCATCAGGTACAGTGCAGCCTGTTGTTGAAGTCAAAATCAGTTCAGAGGTTTCGGGTGAAATTATCGAATTGGCGATAGAAGAGGGGGATTCAGTTAAGAAAGGTCAGTTTTTGTTAAAAGTAAGACCTGACAATTTTATTTCTGCTGTAGAAAGAGCACAGGCAAACCTGAATCAACAAAGTGCAAATCTAAGCGATGCCCGGGCCAGACTGGCAAGAGCAGAAGCAACATTTGTGCGAAGTGAACTTGAATATAAAAGACAGAAGCAACTTTATGACCAAAAAGTCATTTCTGATGCTGATTTCGAGCTTGCTGAGGCAAATTATAAAATCGCAAAACAAGATCTTGAGTCTGGTAAGCAGTCTGTTGAAGCTGCCCGATTTGTAGTTAAGAGTGCTCAGGCTTCATTAGCGGATGCTCAGGAAAGCTTGCGTTTAACTACCATCACAGCTCCGATGACCGGAATAGTTTCTAAACTAAATGTTGAGTTGGGAGAGACAGTACTGGGTACAGTGCAGATGCAGGGAACAGAAATCATGCGAATCGCTGATCTGAACTCTATGGAAGTTAGGGTGGATGTTAACGAAAATGATATTATCAGAATAAGCCAGGGAAATACAACTTTGATAGATGTGGATTCATATTCTTACATGGACAAAGAGTTTAAAGGAGTAGTTACTCAAATCGCAAATTCAGCAAATGATAAAGTCTCTTCTGATGCTGTAACTGAATTTGAAGTAAGAATCAAAATTCTTAATGAATCATATAGTGATATTATTGAACAGAACAATATTAAATATCCGTTCCGACCTGGTATGACAGCAAGTGTAGATATAATCACAGAAACTAAGAACAATATTCTTACTGTTCCATTAGCAGCTGTAACGACGAGATTACCAGTTGATATGCAAAAGAAATCAGAACCTGGATCAGAAAGCGAAGAGGAGGATGACGACTCTGATGTTAGAAGTGACGAGAATCTGGAGGAAGTAGTATTTGTTTACGAAGGTGGTTTAGCTAAGCAGACAAAAGTAAAAACTGGAATATCAGATTTTGAAAACATTGAAATTCTGAGTGGACTTGAAGAAGGCCAAAAAATAATCTCAGGTCCTTTCCTTGCAGTTTCTAAAAGAATTAAAAATGATGATGCTGTTGCTCCTTCAAATCAGGAGGTAGAAACTTCAGAAGTAGCTGAAGAAGAACCTGAAGAGAAAGAAGAATCTGATAATGGTTAATTTCAGGTAACTATAAAATATTGCAAAAGCCGTGTTTATCGCGGCTTTTTTTATTCACCTTCTTTTCTAGATACTAAACTCTTTTAATAATACTTGATATACTTCGTCTGTAGGTAACCCGACAACATTAAAGTAGCTTCCACTGATAGATTTGATACATGCTAAACCTATCCATTCCTGAATTCCATAGGCACCAGCTTTATCATAAGGTTTAAATTGATCAATGTAGTATTCAATTTCAGTTTCCTGAAGGGTATGAAAAAGCACCTCTGTTGAATTCACAAAACTTATCGATTTATGTTTATCTGAAATGCAAACACCAGTCATAACATAATGAGATTTCCCGGAAAGTTCCCTCAGCATTTCGCTTGCTTCTTTTCTATCTGCTGGTTTATTTAATATGTGGTTATTGTTTACAACTATAGTATCAGCAGTAAGTATTATTTTATTTTTATTTTTTGACCTGTAAAAATGATTCTTTTTTTCAGCTAGCGATATGGCGATTTTCTCAGGTGCCTGCGATTCATCAAATGATTCATCTACATCAAACTTTTCTGTTTTAAACCTCAATCCTAAACCTTCCAGCAACTGTTTTCTTCTGGGAGAACTAGAAGCAAGTATCAATTCTTCCTTTAAATTCATTTTCGTTGATGGAGCTAAATATGAAACCAGAAATAACTTTGGGATAAAAATACGTTGATTTTTGAGGAAGTGTAAATCCTGAATAGCAAACTTCCTTTATCTTATCCATAGGTATTTCTTTGGTGATAACAGCAAATTGTGCTTCGCCTTTTATTACTTCTCTAAGACATTCTGTAAAATTTCTTTCATACTTTATTTTAGAAGATGCAGATTGTTGAGAGTATGGTATTCCTAAAACTTTTTCAACAAAGAAATAATGCAGCACGGACAAATCAAGTTCCCTGACAGCTTCAGGGATAGTAGATGGTATTGTCTCAAATTTCTCAGGCTTCAGTCTGATTTTATATGCATTATCGCCTATCAAAAGCCCAAAAGCCCATTTTTTCCCAAGTATTATATCATTTACATCAGGTGCATTGGCAACTTTTTTAATTATGAAATCTTCTTCCAGTCTTTCTAATAGCTCTTTTTCACCAATCTCACCAAAGTCATTGAAAACCCTGTGGGTAGGTAAAACTCTCAAATCATCACTTTCTGTATTGGTCAGATACATCATATGATAATTGTAAGCTTCTGAACCGTCATGATTTTTATTTTCCTGTTTCTTTAACTTCTTGTAAGTCAAAGAGCTTTCATATCGATGGTGTCCATCAGCCAGGATAATTTGCTTTTCTTTAAGTATTTGAATTATCCTGAGAATAATATTTCTATCATGTATCACACTAAATACATCCCGTACTCCCTGGTAATCTTCGACTTCATAAATTGGAAATGAAATTGCCTCGTCCAGATACTTCTCTATTTCTTTTTGTGTATCTGTATAAAGGCCATGCGTCGGGCTTACATTTAATTCGGTGTGTTTGAGGTTTTCTATACGATCATTTACACTTCCCGGAATGGTACTTTCATGTCTCAACAAAACTTTTTCATTCCAATCATAAATACGAATATTGCAAACAAAACCCTTTCGTACCAATTCCTGATCATGTCCGGGTAATGAAAAATATTGATAGTAAACATAAATACCGGGTATGGAATCCTGAACCAGAGTCCCCTTCTTTTTCCATTCTATCAATGTACTGTGAGCATCTTGAATTCCCCTGGGGACTGATAAATGGATAGAATTTAGTGGATTTAAATATAACTCCTCCCGCAGCTTTTGGGAGATTACATCAAAAAGGGGAGATGTTAAGGTCTCAATTCGGTTAGCAAACTCCGGATTATACCTCCATCCTCTAATGGGTCTAATTTCTGCCATTAATTATCGTGCTCTCCTTTTCCAATTTGATTTGGACACCGTAACTGTTTTCTTTCCAGTACTTTTTTCTTTTGACTTCTGAATTTCATTACTTAATGCCAAAATAACTACAATTTCTTCTTCTTTAGTGGTTTCAGTTTTCAATACATCAGGAGTGAAATATTGCTCAACAAATTTTGTAGTAAAAGAGCCATCTACAAAAACAGGATGTCTTAAAACATATTTACAGAAAGGAAGTGTTGTTTTTATACCGGTTATTTTATATTCATCAATGGCTCGTATCATCCTGTCAATAGCCTCATTTCTATCTTTACCATAAGAAATCAATTTAGCGATCATTGGATCATAATAGATAGGTATGTCCATACCTTCCTCAAAACCGTCATCCACTCTTACACCTGCTCCCTGAGGCCTGACGTATGTCTTGAGATTCCCAATATCCGGAAGAAAATTGTTTTCAGGATCCTCTGCATAAACCCTGACTTCAATGCTATGGCCCCTTATGGAAAGTTCTTCCTGTTTTACACTTAGTTTATTTCCTTCTGCAACATTGATTTGTTCTTTTACCAGATCAAAACCAGTTATCATTTCTGTTACGGGGTGTTCCACCTGAAGTCGGGTATTCATTTCAAGAAAATAAAAACTCATATCAGAGCTCATGATGAATTCCACAGTACCTGCACCATAATAGTCACATGATTTTGCCACAGCAATTGCTGCTTCACCTAATTCTTTACGTTTTTCGGGAGTGATTACAGCTGAAGGTGCTTCTTCAATAACCTTTTGATTTCGTCTTTGAATGCTACATTCCCTTTCAAAGAAATAAACATAGTTTCCATGTTGATCACCCATCAATTGAACTTCAATATGTTTTGGATTTGTGATAAACTTCTCTACGAATACAGAATCATCTCCAAACGAGCTTTTAGCTTCACTAACAGCTCTTTCCATCTGTTCTTCAAAATCTTTTGGGTCATGAATGATACGCATTCCTTTTCCACCACCTCCGGCACTTGCTTTCACCATAACCGGATAGCCGATTTCATCTGCAATTTTTTTAGCTTTATTTACATCCTTTATAGGTTCGTCCATTCCGGGAACCAATGGAACATCAAAATCTTTCACTGCCTGCTTGGAAGCTAGTTTATCTCCCATAACACTGATGGAGTTTGCTGACGGACCAATAAAAATCAAACCTTCATCAGCGACCCTCTTTGAAAACTGAGCGTTTTCAGATAAGAAACCGTAACCCGGGTGGATGGCATCGGCTCCCGTTTTTTTACATGCATCAATAATATTATCAATTTTCAGATAAGATTGATTTGATGGAGGTGGGCCAATTAAAATCGCTTCATCAGCAAAACTTACATGAGGGGATCCCTTGTCTGCTTCACTATAAACTGCTACTGTTTTTATATTATTTTCTCTTGCTGAACGCATTACTCTCATTGCGATTTCTCCTCGATTCGCAACAAGAATTTTATTGATTTTAGGCATATTTAGTTATTGATTGACATGTACACGTAATTTAATGATCAGTCTTAAATCAACCTGATATTTTTTAGAAAATTGGTGAATTCATTAACTGTTTGATGAAAATCAGATCAAAATAATCCTAAATAGAGTTTATTGCCATTTGCACTACCATAAATTCATGTTAGATTTGCAGTTCATTTTATGAGAGTGTTAAAGACGCATTTAGATGGATTTATTTGAGAAATTATTAAAAGACAGAGGACCTTTAGGAAGTCATTCTCACATTGACGACAATTATTATATGTTCCCAAAACTGGAGGGAGAAATTGCTCCCCGAATGCAGTTTAAAGGACAGACTGTTTTGACATGGAGTTTGAACAATTACCTTGGGCTGGCAAATCACCCTGAAGTTAGAAAAGCTGATGCAGATGCTGCACAAGATTGGGGGTTAGCATACCCGATGGGTGCCAGAATGATGACTGGTAATTCGAAATATCATGAGCAGTTAGAGCAGGAACTTGCTGAGTTTGTTGGTAAAGAATCAGGAATGCTTTTGAACTATGGCTATCAGGGAGTGATGTCCGTAATAGATGCATTGGTTGATAGAAAGGATGTAATAGTATATGATGCTGAATCTCATGCCTGTATTATCGATGGTTTGAGAATGCATATTGGGAAAAGGTTTGTTTACCCACACAATGATATTGAAAACCTTAAAAGACAACTTGTAAGAGCCGAGAAAATTACTGCTGAAACAGGAGGTGGTATATTGGTAATTACTGAAGGTGTTTTCGGTATGTCAGGTAACACTGGTAAACTTAAGGAGATTGCAGACCTTAAAAAAGAATTCAATTTCAGAATGCTTGTGGATGATGCTCATGGTTTTGGAACTATGGGTGAAACAGGAGCAGGAACCGGTGAATATTATGGAGTTCAAAAAGAAATTGATGTTTACTTTTCAACGTTTGCTAAATCAATGGCAAGTATAGGTGCTTTCATTGCAGCTGATGCTCCAATAATTGATCACCTTAAGTATAATGTAAGATCCCAGATTTTCGCCAAATCTCTACCAATGCCAATTGTTATTGGAAATCTTAAAAGACTGGAATTGCTTAAGAAGCATCCAGAATTGAAGGATAAACTTTGGGAGATTGTAAACGCAATACAGAATGGTCTTAAAGAAAAAGGATTTAACATTGGAACCACTGAATCTCCTGTTACTCCTGTATTTTTAAATGGAGACACATATGAAGCTGCCAATATGGTAAGAGATCTAAGAATGAATTTCAATATATTCTGTTCAATGATCGTTTATCCTGTTGTACCTAAAGGCGTAATTATGCTAAGAATTATTCCGACTGCATCTCATAATCTTGATGATGTAAAGGAAACAATCAAAGCATTTGAAGCTATAAAAGGTAAATTAGACAGCGGAATTTATAAAAAAGCAGGAGAAAAAGGCGCTACAGTAACATTAGAGCCAAGTATTTAATCAAAAATTTGTTTTTTGTAAAGACATTTTGATTAAATTGCCTACTTGTAAATTATCAGTAACCTTTAATCACAATTAAATATGAAAAGATTCGAACAACTTAGAGATTTGGTAATGTCCCTAGAAGGTGATTTTTCTAAATTTTACGATAAAGAAAATCAAGCAGCAGGTACTAGAGTAAGAAAAGGTATGCAAGATCTTAAAAACCTTGCTCAGGAAATCCGAATTGAAGTTCAAGACATCAAGAATAAAGGGTAATTTACTATTGCCTATAAATAAAAAAAGCAACCTT
>CAYTFO010000214.1:0-6416 GCA_964437135.1 uncultured Roseivirgaceae bacterium
CAGCGATGTTTTATCGTCAATTTAAAGAAAAAATAGTGGTGAGTGTATGCGAAGATCGTGCTTTTGCGATACCTCAGATACTGTATGAACAGCCCGATAATGATGTAATCCTTATGGATGATGGATTTCAGCATAGGTCTTTAATTCCCTCATTGAGTATCATTCTGACAACCTGGGATAATCCGTTTTACAAAGATTATGTATTACCAGCCGGACAATTAAGAGAGTCAAGGAATAATCTCAGACGTGCAGATATTGTCGTGCATACAAAATGTCCTCATAACCTTTCTGAGGAAGATAAAGCAATTGCAAAAGAAAAAATCAGATCATATAATCCTGATATTCCTGTGTTTTTTACAGCACTTAAATATGGTAAACCATACCAGCTAATTGAAAACAGCAATGAATTGAAAAATGATAAGATAATTGCTTTTTCAGGCATAGCGAATGATGGTAATTTCCAGAATCAACTAAGAAATGAATATGATCTTATTGATTATTACTCATTTTCAGACCATCGTAACTACAAAAAATCCGATATTTTACCAATTATAGAATCTGCTAAAAAGCATAATGCATTTATTATTACTACAGAAAAAGACGCTGTGAAAATCGAACATTTGGATGACCTGTATAAGGACTTATTTTATGTGTTGCCCGTAAAAGTGGATTTTTTAGATGATGAAGAACAATTTTTAGATTTAATTGATGGTTCTTTAAAAGAATACGATCGAAATCAGATCAATGATTAGTTTTGCGTGTGCAATTGAAAAAAGTACTCAACCTTCTTTTTGTTTTAATAAGTTTTGGAAGTTTTGGCCAGATTCTGGATGATTCAACCCAGCTTGTTTATGGCACTAAAACAGTTGATTTTTTCTATCAGGAAGAACTTTTAAATAATGTTGACACTACTTATTTTCTGGATACTCTGCTAAATGGTTTTGAAAAATCTTCTGTTGTCGAGCGTTCCAACAATTTTTACCAGGATCTTGGAAACTTTGGAACTGCTACAAATCCGATTTTCTATCCACTTCCTCAACAAATTGGAAGAACATCAGGGTTCCACTCATTTGATGCTTACATGCCGACAGCAGATAAACAAAAACTGTTTGATACCAAATCACCACTTATCGATCTTTTTGCAGTAATTGGAGCGCATGGAAGGCAAAAAGTAGAAATTGAATACACACAAAATGTAAATGAAAACTGGAATATAGGAGCAGGGTTCAATAGGATTTCTGCTGATAAACAAGTGGGTCCGGACCGAAGTGAAGGAGACCGAAACAGCATAAATACATCATTTGATTTTCATAGTTACTATGAACACCCTACTGTACCCTATAAATTATTTGGGTATTTGAGTCTGATGAATATGGATGTTGATGAGATTGGGGGTATATATGCAATAGATTCTGCTGAAAGAAGGGATTTATTTCAATACAGGAATGCCGTTATATTGCTAAATGATGCCTTTACATCTGAAAGGAGACTAAACTTTCATCTGTACCATGAGTATGACCTGGCAAACTCATTTCAAATATATCATATGTTTGATCGTAACACTCAAACTATTGGTTATCAGGATTTTAGAGACAATCAACAGAATTCTGCGGAGTTTAATACCTATACAGATTTCTATGATAATTTTTTTATAGATAATGACAGCACTTATGAATCCACCAACTTTAGTGAACTTCAGAATGAAGCAGGATTGAAAGGGAAATTGGGGACTATTTTCTACAGAGCTTATGTCAAAAACAGAATATTAAATCAAAACTATTTGTATTGGGAAGATGCATTTGAAAGAGTGAGTGAGAATTATCTTGGTGGGACTACATATTTTCAATGGAAAGATAAATTTAAGGTCTCAGGTTTTGCTGAGTATCTGGTGGGAGGTGAGTTCACATTTGGAGGCTCAATAGAAAGCAAACTTCTACAGGCTTCTTATCGGTCTGTTCGATATAATCAGTCATTTTTGGCACAAAGATCTTTTAATAATCATTTTGAATGGTCAAATAATTTTGATCCGGGTTTTTCAAATGAGATCAAAGGCCAGCTTAACCTTAATTACTGGCAATTGAATATAACCCCAAGAGTTAACATCACTACTCATGATCAATTTGTATATTTCGATGAAGATGCATTGCCCAGACAAACAGATGGTGGTGCTGTGATCAGTAGGCTAGGAACAGGTTTCGATTTTTATCTGTTCACAAACAGAAGTAAAGAAGAAGCATTTCATTTTGAAAATGAAGGTTATTACACACGAGTTGAAGGTAGTTCTGCTGATGTTTTCAGAATGCCGGAGTGGTTTTACAATGGAAGAATTTATTGGGCTGGAAAATGGTTTGAAGATGCCTTGCCTACCCAGGTAGGGTTTAATATTCATGCACAGTCTTCCTATTTTGTAAATGCATACAATCCTGTTTTTCAGCAATTTCATATACAAAATGAATTCAGAGAAAAGTCTTATGTATTCATTGACCTGTTTCTGAATATGCAAATAGATAAAGTGTATGTCTATGCAAAAATGAAGCATATCAATCAACCCGGAGATGATGGTTATTTTGTTACCTATTTATACCCCGGACAGGAGAGGGTTTTTGAATTGGGTGTTAGATGGTTGTTTTTTGATTGATCATAGAAATTATTTCTTTTGCACATTAAATTAAATCACATAAATGGATAATGCCTCAAAGACAGTTTTAGGTTTGAATCTCCCAACTGATCCCAGATGGGTAAATATCGCCGAAAAGAAAATTGAAGATATCCTGATAGATCATGCTTATTGTGAACAAAAGGCTGCTTCATCCTGTATTTCACTTATTGTTCAATATCCTGATAAAACTGAACTTGTTGATATGCTAACTCCAGTAGTTGCAGAAGAGTGGGCGCATTTCGAAAGAGTGATTGATCAGCTAAAAAAACGGGGTTTTGAACTGGGAAAACAGCGTAAAGATGAATACGTAGCCCAACTTAACGGTATTTTGAAGAAAGGCGGGAGTCGGGAACAGCAACTAGTAGAGAAGCTTTTGATGAATGCATTGATCGAAGCAAGAAGTTGTGAAAGGTTCAAGTTACTTTGGAAAAATATTGAAGATGATGAGCTCTCTAAGTTCTACTATGAATTAATGGTTAGTGAGGCCGGGCATTATGTGAATTTCATAGAATTAGCTAAGCAGTATATGCCTGAGGATTATGTGAAAGCAAGATGGAAGGAATTTTTGGAAGCTGAAGCAGAAATTTTAAAGTCCCTGGAAGTACGTGGCGATCGGATGCATTAATATTTACTTTTACCAAAGGGTACTGTTAAACTCAAAAAAGGTATTGCACCGGCAATAAATCCATCAAAAAAGATAAGTGCACCATAATCAAGAGATACAGTTTTGAGCAGAGAACGACCTCCCAAAAATAGCAATCCAACTTCTTCAATATACAAAAACTCGCCCATGCCATAAAATTTAGGTCCTGTTCTGAACATCCCTGATACTGTCAAAGATGTTCCGCCGTCAAATGATCTACCAAAATTCACTGCAAAATTTTTATCTTCATTACCTATTGTCACATTGCCATAATAGATTCCGAAGTTTTCATTATAGGAAATTATGGTTCCAAATAATCCGCCCCCTCCAACAGATAATTTTCCTTCAACAATTTGAAAATTAACTCGTGGGGTTATCCAAACAGGAGTTTCCCCGGCGCCAAGAAGAAAAATAGGTACCAGTCCTACACCTAACGAGAAATTTTTTGTAACACCTACAGCAAATTGATTCACAAAGACCATGATGTTTTGATAATATCCACTCCCTGGTTCAAGACTGAGGCTATTGGGTGAGAAGAAATAGCGAGTTGCATTTAGGTTACCTATCCATTCGTTACCATATTTTCCTAAGGCTTCCTTATTTACATCATACTCGATCAATTTTATTTGTGAACGTGCTAAAGAAAGCTCGCCGATATCAGTTTTAAGTTTAATTTGAGAGGAGTTTTCTTCAAGTATGGTTCCATAAAATGAGTTTCCATCTTTCATCTGAACTCTAACTGTACCTGAGTCTAATTTAGCCTCTTCCTCAAGCGGCCATTCAGAATGAATTGCTGTTTTCAGTATAGATATCTCACCATGTTCTTCTGTTCTGATTCTAATGTACTTTTCATATCTCTCCACAATCATTCCTTCGTATCTTCCTCCATTGTTAGTAATGATTCGAACTCTTTCTTCAGATTGAGCAAAGACAGTATTGCTTATAAAAAGTAGTAACAGAGCTAAAAAAAATACTGGCTTCATATGTATCGGTCAGTGATTTATTTCACTGAAAACGAATTTATGAAAATTATCGTATTTGACTTCAAATAATTATCAGGTTTTCTGCTTTTTCTTTTTCGCAGCCGGAAACAGGATATTATTCAATATAAGGCGATATCCCGGGGAGTTGGGGTGGAGGTTGAGATCTGTGGGTTCTTCGCCAACTCTGTGGGTATAATCTTCAGGGTCATGTCCTCCATAAAAGGTAAAAAAGCCCTTTCCAATAACTCCATGAATGTATCTGGCTTCATTTATAGAAGGTGTTTCACCCATAATTAAAACATCAGCCTTTATCAGATCTTCTTTAAAGCCAGTAGTCTGTCCCATAAAACCTTTGATGATTTTTTGATGATTTTGAGTAAGCATGGTAGGAATCGGATCCCACTTTGCAGAGTATTCAAAAAGTGTAAAATAATCATTCTCTTCCCTGAGGCCTCTTTCATGTGGCTGGTTATCAATGTTAGAGTACTCGTATTCAAGTGGATTACGCTCAATCTGAAAGTTTTCAAAAGCAAATGTATTGCTGTAATCAAGTTTACTTTGCGCTCTGGGGTCTGCAGGATCCCCGTCGTACATACTCTCACAGATATCAACTCCTTCTGCAGATATGGCTATATCATAAGTATCTGTTGCCGAACACATTGCAAATAGAAACCCACCACCTGCAACATAACCCTGAATATTTTTAACTATAGCCAACTTTAATTGTGAAACCTTGCTGAAGCCATGTTTTCTGGCAGATTCTTCATAATCTCTTTTCTGATCCTGGTACCATGGGTAGTAGTGATAGTTTCTGTAAAAACGTCCATACTGTCCGGTAAAATCTTCATGGTGAAGGTGTAGCCAATCATAGTTTGTGAGTTCACCATACATGATCTCATCATCAAAAATCACATCATACGGAATTTCTGCATAGGTTAAAACAAGTGTAACTGCATCGTCCCATGGTTGCTTACTTTTTGGTGAGTACACTGCAATCTTTGGATACTTTTCAAGTTTCATTACATCCATATTGGAAGATGGACTGGCAATTTCGTTTAATAACTGTGTTGCCTGAGCATCTGATATCATCTCGTAGCTAACATTCCGAATGATGCATTCATTTTCAATAAGCTGGTTATGTTTGACCATAAAACTTCCACCTCGGTAGTTCAGCAACCAGTCAACTTTCACTTCATTGGTAAGAACCCAGTATGATATGCCATATGCCTTCAAATGGTTCGTTTGAGATTCATCCATTGGAATCAGCAGGTAGGCTGCATTTGCACCAACGGAAATAAACAGAATAAATAATAATAATAGTTTTCTCATCGCATAACCCTTCTTCAAGTATAAACGTAATGCATATTGGTATATTCTAAAAATTATATAATAGGTAAAATGTTATTTTTTCCTAGTTTTGATATCGAATGGAATTATTTGAAAATATAAAGGAAGGAGTTAGGTCCATTAAATCAAATGTTTTAAGAACTACTCTGACCGCAGCTATAATAGCAATTGGAATCACATCCCTTGTAGGAATCCTTACGGCTATAGATGCCATGCAGGCTTCATTAAATGACAGTTTTTCAAATCTTGGAGCCAATACATTTGATGTTCAACGGAAGAGAACTGACAGGAGTGTAGTGGATGGAAAAAAAGCTAAGGTTTTTCCTCCATTGAAATACGCTGAATTAAATGAATTTAAGGATAAATATAATGGTCCGGGTGTGGTTAGCCTAAACGTTTCCATTACCGGTATTGCTGAGTTAAAATATAAATCTAAAGTCACTAACCCCAATATTTTCGTTCGGGCAGGTGATGAGAATTTATTGCTTGTGGAAGGTTATGATGTAAAAGAGGGAAGGAATTTTACTCCTAATGAAGTTGATAATGCTGCATATGTGGTATTAGTTGGAGATAATGTCAAAGACGAACTTTTTGAAAAGAATGAGAGTCCGGTAGGCAAGAAGATATCAATACTCGGAGCCAAATTTATGGTAATAGGTACACTTTCTGAACAGGGAGGTGCAAGTGGAAACACCAACGTTGACAGGACAGTAATAATCCCTATTTCTACCGCAAGGGTTGTAGCAGCCAATAGGAATTTTGGGTATGAGGCAACCGTTGCAAT
>CAYTFO010000215.1:0-6364 GCA_964437135.1 uncultured Roseivirgaceae bacterium
AGCACGAGTGTATAAAGTATCTCCAGTATAAAGATCTGCATTCACAGATGTCACATCAAGGTTTGCCGGAATTGTTCCTCCTCCAGCTCCCGGAATAATTTCCTGCCCGTCAACAAATAAGGAATTTACTGATACTGCTCCGGCAAAATCAGCGGAACCATCTGTATTTAGCGTAATATTGTCATTTTGATCGGGACCCACCTGCACTGCATATGCAGAAACAGTATCTAAAAATATTTTGGGTTCTTCCGTTACTACAGTTTTACCATCTACAGTCAAACTTCCAACTGTTACATTTCCATTAAAATTTGCATTACCATCCGTATCGATAGTAGCATTGTCAACCTGTTCTGTTCCTATGCCCAATACACTAGCTAGTAAAGTATCCACATCTACTGTATTTGGCAATTCAGATAGTCCACCACCAGACGTTATTTCTTCGCCATTAACTGTAAGAGTTCCACCAATCTCAACATTTCCGGCAAAAGCAGCGTTTCCATCCGTATCAATGGTTGCATTGTCCACTTCATCTGTACCGATACCTAATGCATAAGCATAAACTGTATCAACATCAATCACATCTACTCCTGGAAGAAAAGGCTCATAAAGAACTACAGTTCCTAGTGTAACTCCTCCAACTTTTATCGTTAGAGTTCTTTCCGAAGCTTCATAAAATAATTCCTCCGGAAGTGGAGTGGTCTCTCCAAGAACAACTGAATACAATCCATTCAGAACTGTCACATTCTGTTTGGTTTCAGACCAGGTATTTCCACCTCCAAGATCGATTGAGAATTCAATGGATGTGCTTCCATTGAACGGTTGTTCTCCTTCAAAAAGAGAACCCTGAAAGGTCATTTTCTTTCCCTCCTGAGCCATTAAGGTCAGGGATAATGCTAGTGTCAAACAAGCGATAATAAGCTTTTTCATCTGGCTTTTTTTTATTAATGGGGAAATTGAGCAGTTTGAACATCTTTGGTTGGTGATGAAAAACAAGCTCAATCTCAGTTGAACATTTTTCCAACCATTAATCTATCCAGATAATAAAATGTGGAGAAATTGTTTTTGTAAACAGGACAAAAACTTTGTAAATAGAGTTATCCCTTTGTAAATGAAATCATAAGATATTAAGGGATGCCAGGAAATTCTCCTTATAATTTTGACTGATTGGAATCTTTTCTTTTCCCAGATAAATAGTATTCCCTTCAAATGAATCGATGAAACTTAGATTTACAATAAAGCTTCTGTGGACACGTAAAAACTTGGGTGATTTTATCTTTCCTGCAATGTATTTAAGGTTGACTGCTACGGTTATAATTTTATCTGTACAAACAATATTAGAATAACTCCCTGTTGCTTCTATATATTTAATGTCCATGTAGGACATCTTCTTAAATCGAGAGCCCTCTTTTATAAACAACCATTCAGTATTAAATAAGAAATAATTATTTTGATTTACTTCTTCATTAGTGTCTTTCAAATGATTACTTACTGCAATTTCAATCGACGCGGTAACATCCCTTTCTTTAAAAGGCTTTGTGAGATAAGCTGCAGGCTCTACATTTTTAGCACGTTTTAGAAAATGATCATCTGAATAAGCCGTAAGAAAAACGATAGGAATTGAGTGTAATTCTTTTATTTTTTGAGCTAACTCTATTCCATCCAGATCACCCTTAATATTTATATCTAGTAAGGCAATATCCGGTTTGGAACTTTTTATTTTCTCCAGACATTCGACAGAGTCATCAAACTGACCATATATCTGATATCCATTTTTTAATAGAATTTCTTTGATTTCTTCCGCTACTATCAACTCATCCTCAACGATGAGCACTTCTATATTTTGCATTAAGTTGTTAGTTGGGTATTTCCCGTAGCTTGCTGAATGAAAGTCAAAAATAAGACCTTAACTTAAAATCTCCAATACCTAAAAATGCGTATTTTGATAAAGTTAATCTAGGTTAAGAGTTAAGTAGAAAATGTTAGTGAATATTTCAGACCGTTATTAGTGTCTATTAATAATTTTCCTTTCAATTGTTTTGAAAGAATATTTACAAGTTTCAATCCAAATGAACTCGTATTTTCGAAATTAAAGTCATCAGGAATTCCTACTCCATTATCCCTTATAATTAATGTGTGCTGTCCTTTGTCTTCGGAAACTAACTTCAATTCCAATAATGGCTTCTTAATATCTTTAAAAGCATACTTGAATGCATTTGATACCAGTTCATTGATAATCAACCCCAGAGGTAGTGTTGTTTCCACATCAAAGTTCTTTTCCGGAATCTCGACTTGTAAGTTTTCTTCAGAAAATCCATAAGATTGGGCAAGCTCTATGACCAATGAATTTATATATTCCTTAACATTCAAAGACGTTACATTTTCATCAGTGTAAAGTTTCTGATGAATCAATGACATTGCTCTTATTCTTTCCTTACCCTCTTCTACTGCTTTCTGTGCAGATTCATCGGTAAGCTTCATCGATTGCAAGCCCAAAAGACTGGAAATAACCTGAAGATTATTTTTTACTCGATGGTGAAGTTCCCTCATCAGAGTTTCAATCCTGCTTTTTTGATCTTTTACTTTACTGTAAACCCTGTATAAAACGATAGAAAAAATAAGTAAAATGAATATGAAAATTACAGATGTAGCAACAATCCTATTTTGATTGCTAATGATCAGTTCCTGGTTTTCGAGCTGCTGCTGCTTCCTCTTGGTCTCATATTCTACTTCCAATACTTTAGTTATTCTCTGTCGGTCACGATAAATACTCTCACGTTCTGTATTTCTTAAAATTGACAAATACTGATAGCCAATTTCATATTCTTCCATTTTATCAGTGAGTTCAACAATCTCACGAAGCA
The DNA here is from genome assembly GCA_964437135.1 of uncultured Roseivirgaceae bacterium. Lineage (GTDB taxonomy): Bacteria > Bacteroidota > Bacteroidia > Cytophagales > Cyclobacteriaceae > CAYTFO01. The sequence continues at coordinate 2,862 of CAYTFO010000215.1, forward strand.
GGTTAATAGCTATTTCAGATTTATGATTTCCAGCATCAATCAGAATATCATATATATCCCTGTAAATATTTAAAGCTTCATTTAAATCCCCTGTTTTCTTACTTCTAAGACCCTGTAAATAATAGATGTAAGCACTCACATATTCAGAAACAGATTCAGCAGGTATATTTCTAGCTTCTAAAATGATGCTATCACCCTCTGATATTCTCCCGAACATGTAGTACGCATTGCAAAGCTCAACTAAGTTCCTGGCAAATACTTCTATTGGACTATTCAGCTTTTTTCTCCATGTCACTGCCTTTTCCATGTAATAAATTGCACTATCCTCATTTTTATCATAGAGATAATAAAATGAACCAAGCGCATGAAAGCTTACAGCATTGTTCACAGAATCATCATAATCCTGCACTTCCACCATTGACTTATGAAAAAATTCAGCAGTTCTTGAATAGTCTTCCTGATATGTATAAATCCATGCCAAATCATGATAGCATCCTGCAATATCCTCTTTCTCAGTTTCAGTATTTGCTGCATCAAAAAAGTCTATTGCCCGATAATAACTTTCAATAGCCTGATCATATAGGCCGGCATCCATAAAATAAATTCCCTCTATTCGATATGCCTCTCCCAGTCGGTCATTATCCCCAATTTCATTTGCAACAGACACAAGTTGCCTACTCAATAAAACTGACGAATCTACGTCATCATAATCATAAAGATCCGTCAAAGCCACTAGTGCATCGTATCGCTCTTCCAGTGTTCCATTTTGTGACTGGTATAAAAGTTTGTCTTTTTGATTTTGAGATAAACCAACCAGAAACAAAGCCGATAAGAGATGAGTAATTATAAACTTTGTTAAATTCATTAAATAAAATGTCTCGCTTGTCGTAATTATGTCGAAGAAACATAATTTAATGAATCATATTAAATAAATTATAATTTAATAATCCAAAAGTTAATTGAAGCACCTGACATTAATTTCAATTTCTGTTTTCATTTTTATTAGTAGCATATCAAACACCTATGCTCAAAGACATATCTATTTAAATAAGATTGGTAAAAAATTTAACAGAAGCTTCTACAAGGATGATTTAATAAAATTTAAACTTAAATGTGATTCTTATTTCACCACAGGGCGTATTCAAACTATAAGTGATTCAAGTTTTATGGTTTACGAAACAAATATTCTAATCAAGGACATAGAAACTATTGACCTAAACCCGCAAAGAAATTCATCCTCTATCTTTAGTGGTGCATCAGGAAAAATAATAATTGCAGGATTTTTTTTGCCAATAATTGATCTAATCAACCAGGGAGATCCTCCAACTCCGGCAATTTGGACAGTATCCGGATCAATTGTTCTTGCAGGGTTTTTGTTAAAACTCATTGAAAACAGGAAATTCTACCCTGGAAGAAAAAATTGTAGTATTTCTATCATAGAATAGTTGCAGATTATATTAACCCCGACATATTTGATTAATTTCGCAGATCGTAAAAGATTAAGAAATGACAAACGAACAGTTGAAAGACTTGAAGGCACGTATCTCGGCCTTAAGGGGGTATCTTTGACTATGACAGGAAGATAAAAGAGCTCGAAGAACTAGAGCTGGTTACCTCACAGCCTGATTTTTGGTCTGACCCGGAATCCGCTGAAAAAACCATGAAAAATATTAGGTCCATCAAATCATGGACAAAAGATTATGAAGATGTAGAAACCGAATTGGGTGAAGTTGAAACGCTTTATGAATTTTTAGAATTAGGGGAGGCAACAGAAAAAGAAGTTGATAGTTCTTATGAAAAGACTCTAAAAATGACTGAGGATCTTGAATTGAAGAAAATGCTTTCTTCAGAAGAAGATCAACTATCTGCTATGCTTCAAATTACACCTGGTGCCGGAGGAACAGAAAGTAATGACTGGGCTTCTATTCTAATGAGAATGTATATCATGTGGGGAGAAGCCAACGGATACAAAGTCAGAGAAGTAGATTACCAGCCTGGGGATGTTGCAGGAGTAAAATCAGTAACCCTGGAATTTGATGGCCCTATGGCATATGGCTATCTGAAATCAGAAAATGGAGTTCACAGACTGGTTAGAATTTCTCCATTTGATAGTGGTGGAAGAAGACATACTTCATTTGCATCCGTTTATGTTTATCCGGTATTGGATGACACAATAGACATTGATATTAACCCAAATGATATTGAATTCCATACTTCAAGATCTGGTGGTGCAGGTGGACAAAATGTAAATAAAGTTGAGACTAAAGTTCAATTGACACATAAACCTTCTGGTATCGTGGTTGTTTGTCAGGTTGAAAGATCTCAATTGGCAAACAGGGAGCGTGCGATGCAGATGTTAAAATCTCAGCTTTATCAACAGGAACTGGAAAAAAGAAATGCGGAAAGAGATAAGATTGAAGCTACTAAGAAGGCAATAGATTTTGGATCACAAATACGTAATTATGTTCTTCATCCTTATAAAATAATTAAAGACGCCAGAACAGGTTATGAAAGAACGGATGTCCAGAATGTTTTAGATGGAGATCTAAACGAATATATCAAAGCTTTTCTTCTGGTAGGAGAAGAAGGGAATAAATCCTAGCTAATTTGAAAAAATCTATCTGGAGTAGGGACTTTATACTTTTATGTGTGAGTTCCTACTTATTTTTCACTTCATTTACTATGATTCTGGCAGAATTGCCCAACTATCTGGCAGAAATGGGTGGTGAAGCGTTTATCGGCTTGATTATAGCATTATTTACACTTACAGCTGGAATATCCAGGCCATTTAGTGGAAAACTTACTGATCAATGGGGCCGAATACCTGTCATGATTATTGGTGCTGTAGTCAGCGGTTTGGGGTCTGCTTTGTATCCATATGCTTCAACAGTTGCAATTTTTTTGTTTATCCGGCTTTTTCATGGTTTTAGTACCGGCTTTAAACCTACGGCTACCTCCGCTTATGTAGCAGATATCGTATCATCGAAAAGACGTGGCGAAGCTTTGGGGATATTAAGTATGTTTGGAACCATTGGAACTGCTGCAGGACCCGCTTTGGGCAGTCAGATTTACTTAATGACCAATATTGATACTTTGTTCTATGTAAGTTCAGGTTTTGCTGTAGCATCTGTTCTCATTCTGGCCGGAATGAAAGAAACTCTTCAACCCAGAAGATCTTTTAAATTCTCAATGTTGAAAATTAACAGGAGTGATATCTATGAACCCAGGGTAATGGAACCTTCTATAATTATGCTGCTAACTACCTTCACATTTGGTACTATAGTAACACTTTCGCCGGATTTTAGTGAATATCTGGGGATCATGAACAAAGGTCTTTTCTTTACATTTTTTTCACTGGCATCATTAGCCGTCAGAATTGTAGGTGGCAAAATTTCAGATAAATTTGGGAGATTAGTAGTGCTGAAGTTTAGCACTTTCATATTAGCTGTTTCTATCATTATAATTGGATTTTCAACTGCTGTATGGCAATTTTTTCTGGGTGC
>CAYTFO010000216.1:0-6230 GCA_964437135.1 uncultured Roseivirgaceae bacterium
TGTTATGATCGGAAGAGATATTTTGAATTTGTAAACATTACCTGTAGCAGGGTAGAAATCATTTTCTCCAATTATTCCTCTTTTGAGCAAGACATATACCAATGAAAAAGCGGTCCAGAGAATTGAAAATGGAGCAACTCTCTTAAGGATTAGCTGATTTTTTGGAGTTAGTAATTTCATTGCTCAATATCAAAGCGATACATCATTCTGGCTTTGAGAATGAAGCCATTTGGAAAGTTCTGATCCAGTTGTGTTCTGTCATCTCCAAAATTGATTGCAGAGAGTGTGAAATCATTTTTGTCTCCTCTTTCATATACAAAAAAACCCCTCAGAATGGAGGTTCCTGCTATAAATTGAGTCTGAATAGGGCCTGTTTTCAATTGAAGGAAAAGACCTACTTCATTACTTGCTTTTTCAAGGTACAAATCATCATCAGCCCCAAATTCAGGATATTGGCCTCCATCGAATCCATAACTTTTCTTAATGCCCTGGAAATCAACGCCAAGCTTTAGGTTTTGGGCAAGCTGATAGTTGACATTAAATGAGATGGGCAGATTTAGATTTGCTTCCCACTTATTTTTTTGATAGTAAAGACCTAAAATCGGCACTATAAATGGTCCGAATAGTTCAGTATTGGTATAGACTCCAAACTTGTATTTAAAGTGTTCTGTTTTTTGATATCCGAAAACTGAATAAACTCCAAATTGAAATGTGCCATCACTAAAATCGGCACCTGCAAATTTTGGAAGCAGGATCGTAAGGTTTGTCCATTTATCAGAAATATTGAAATTCATACCAGCTTTTAACATAAAACTGGTAAAGCCCTGCCTACCTGCACCCGGTACTAACGACACCCCAAAATTTTCATATTGAAATCCCGTAACGATAGCATGCTTGCCAACAGGAATAGGCAAATTAAGATCCGTGAAAAACTCCTGGAAATTGCCTTCCTCACTGCTGTTTTCAAATTCCTGCGGAAAAGCATAATCATAGCTCAATGTAAAGATATCCACGTAGGACTGCCCATTAACGGTATTTACAATCAGTAAGAAAGAGCTAATAATTGTGTAAAAAGAATATTTTTTCAATTTTTATCACTTAATTGAAATTTAATATATGGTATTTTTCCTCAAAATAAAAGCATTAAGAGTTCATGGATCGTGATGTAAAAAATGAAAATCCGGATTGGTTAGATGAACTGCAGAAAAAGAGCTGGGAACCGGAGATTCTTCTTTCAGGAATAGTACTTTATGGAATGTTCAAAATGGAATGTTCAAAGCACCTGAACTTCTGGATTCGTTATTAGATTATGCCCATGTCAATCTTGATATATCTATAAATGATTTCAGGAACTTTATCAGCTTGTTTAAAGTAAGCATAAAATGGTTGACTTTTGGATTAATCATGCATTTGATAAGCAGAGGAATCTGGGTTGGAATGGTAGGGTTAAGTTTTACCTTCCCAAAAGGTGTAGATATAGACAAAATTAAGCTTAGTGATAAATTTCAAAACAAATTAAGTAAGATTCCGGATTTAGAGAAGATCATCATTAACCTGGAGAAAATTAGCAGCATGCAGTTTTCCGTTTCATTCATGATGTTTATGGTGATAATAGGTGCTTATCTATTTTTATTTATTGCACTAGTAGTACCTATAACCATTATTACCAGAATAGAAGGATTTATATGGGAGGGTGCTTTTGGGGTAATTATTGCTGTATTTGTTTTAACAGTTATTGGAATAGGTTTTTTAGGGCTTATTGACTTTCTCACTCTTGGTTTTTTGAAACGGTTTAAGTGGTTTACAAAGTTTTACTACCCAATCTATAGGTTAATTAGTGCTTTAACTATGTCCCGTTTTTATCGGCCAATTTATTACACATTACTTACAAATACTCCAAAATGGAAAATTGCTTTATTTCTTATTCCCTTTGTGGTGATAAGTTTTATCTGGATTCAGGGAGAGTCGGATGAAACTTATCCCGGAGAGAATTTTTCAAGAATATCGATGTGGAGCAATTCTCTAGGAACAGGTCTTTATACAGGGTATTACGATGATCAGATGGATGACATAGTATCCGTTCAGGCACAAATTCAATCGGATATCATAAGAGGAAATACTATACGATTATTTATACCTCTAATAGCCAATAAAGAAGAGGATATCCAAAAGTACACGAATTATGATTCACTTAGATCTCTTGAGGGGTTGAATAGTGCTGAGAAAATGCTGCTTTCTTATAAAAACTTTTATCAGATTTACCTGAATGATAGCCTTTTGATGGATCAGGAATATTTATTTCATTTTAAATCTTTAACAGGGCAAAAAGGTATAATGACATTCATTGATGTTTCTGAATTGATGAAAGGGAACTATACCCTTACAATAACTGCCCCGGAAGAAATTAGAAGAAATGCATATGCCGTGATTCCGTTTTATAGGGAAATAAGCATGCCACAATATGAAATTGTAAATACACCAGCTTCAGAAAATGAAGAAGATTCTTATCTGAAATTAAAACCCATACTTCCAAAATAATGAAAGCGCTATTTTTTACCATTGGATTATTTTTTTCGGTAATTGAATCAAACGCTCAGCAAAAGATTACTGAAAACACATTAAAATATGATTCAGCGATAGGTTCTCCAACTACTGACATTTCAATGGTTGCCTGGATTTTGGGCCACTGGAAAGGTCCTGCGCTGGGGGGAGAGGCCGAAGAGATGTGGACAAAACCAACAGTAGGTTCCATGATCGGTTCATTCAAACATTCAGTAAATAATGAGGTGAATTTTTATGAAATTCAGACCATTTCTGAAATAGATTCCACTCTGATCATGAGACTAAAACACTTTGATCCTGAACTCAAGGGTTGGGAGGAAAAAGACGAAACTGTCAATTTTGAACTGGTCAAAGTGGAGGAGAATAAAGTATTTTTTGACGGTCTTACTTTTGAGAAGATAAATGATGACCAAATGAATGTCTACGTGGTTATGAAAAGCAAAGGAAAACTTTCAGAATTAAAATTCCCATATGAGAGAGTTAAATAAAAAATACCCTGTTTATGGTATTTTTTTTATGAAAAATTGACTCTTACTTTGCTGTAACCTAGGACTTGAAGAAATTAAGCAATCGCTTATATCAGGTTTGTCCTGGAAAATACTCGCACCCCGACTATTGATGTAAAAGTCATTAGTCGGGGTTTTTTTATTTACTTGATGTCGGGTGTTTCACCCGACATTTTTGATGAAAGCAATTTTCAGTAAGCAGCAACACCTGACAGCACCATCAATTTGTGGCTCTTAGTGTCTCCTCAGCGATGCTATGTGTTACAGCTGGATATATAGAATAATTAGTGCAATGTTCATCTATACTTTATATCAACAGTCAGTATGGAAATTTCCTCATTCTGGTGAAAAATCTTCCCGTTGACCATGCAACCTTTCCGTGCTTTCGAACATCTTCTTACTAAATTCACAAACTCAAAACAAAAGGCCATGAAAAGAATTCTTACTGCGCTCTTCTTAATTCCATCGTTATTTTTTGCTTCCAATGCTACTGACAAAGGATTTGGACTCCCGTCTAAAAAATGGGGGATAGGTTTTGGAAACTCATCGATTTTCACCGGAATACGCTTCAATTTTATCGATCGGGATGTTGAAAAAATCAATGGAATTCTGCTAACAGTCTGGCAGCCAAAGGATGATTCGGGTTCAGGCACAGCAAACGGGATAAGTTTAGGGGTTCCCATTACTGGCGGTACCGCGGTAAGAAACGGAATCAATGTAGGTATTTTTGGAGCAAGTGCAAATGAAAACCTGAACGGTATCAACCTGGGCGGATTAGGCGCAGGAGCCGGAAATTCCATGAATGGGGTCAATATTGGCGGACTGGGAATAGGTGCAGGTGGAGATGTGACGGGAATTAATATCGGTGGTTTAGGTGCTGGTTCGGGTGGATCTACCAAAGGACTCAATATTGGTGGTCTGGGAGTAGGTGCAGGAGAGAACTTGTCCGGCATCAACATTGCCGGACTAGGTGGAGGATCAGGTGAGAATACAACGGGTGTTAACATTGCCGGTCTAGGCATTGGAGCCGGAGAGACACTCGCAGGAGTGACGATAGCAGGGTTAGGATTAGGAGCCGGAGAAACAGTGAAAGGAATAAACATTGCCGGTGTCGCAGTAGGTGCAGGTGAGAAAGTATCAGGAATCAGTATTGCAGGAGTTGCCGTAGGAGCACCGGAGGTAGTAGGCTTAAATGTCGCCGCAGTGGTAGGAGGAGTCAGGGTAAAAGGAATCAGCGTCGCACCAATTTATATGCAGGTAGGGGGTAAAAAAATGGATAATCCCGAGGATGCAGAAATGAAAGGGGTAGCTGTCTCGCCCGTCAATAATATTCAGGGTGAAAACAACGGGCTATCCGTAGGGGTAGTCAATATCTCTGATGGTGGCAAAGGCTTTCAGATCGGATTAATCAATATCAATCGAAATAACACAAAAGGATTGTGGGTTTTACCCTTTATTAATGCAAATTTTAGTAAGAAGGAGGGGTAAGGAATCTTGGCTGATTTGAAATCTGATTGAAACTAGCCTGAAGTCTTTTTCATTAACAGAACGGGTATCAGAATAAAGAACGTAAAAAGCGAAGCTATCAAACTAAATATAGATCCGATAGCAAAAGAAAACCAAAATACTTCACTCTCGCCATGGATGATAAACGGGATTAGCCCCAGACAAGTAGATAGTATGGTCAATGAAATAGGCCATGATTTTGAGATAATGGCCTGCTGAAGTGCCTGGTTGTTGTCATTTGTTTTTCTCAGATGTAAATAATCACTGAGCAGGTACAGAGTGGCGTTTACAGATAAGCCACAAGTCAACAGAAATGATGCATACCCGCCCTGATCAAAAGTAAAGCCAATCCATCCAAAAGCTATAAAAATACCTACAAACGAAAAGGGAATAATAAGAATAACCTTTAGTGCAAGAGAGAGACTTTCAAGATAAATAGAAGAGATAAAGAATATGGCAAAAATAACCAGCAATAGAAGAAGATTCTGCTGTTGTTTTTCTTTTGACCCCCAACTCCATGCAGTCTTATCAATGGAATAACCGGTTGGGAGTTCAGTTTTCATTTCTTCAATCATTTTGGTTAAGTACTCATCTCCAAAACGATAACTTCCGAAATAGTCAAAAGCAATATTTTTGATATATTGTCTGTCTTCCTTATGAATAGCATCCAGAGATTTTTTAAACGTAACATCTGTTAATTGAGAAAAAGAAGCTTTTCCGTTCAGGCTTCTTTGAGTAGCATCATAAATGGAAAAATCAGAAGATTCTTTTGATTCAATGTAAATGGGAGTTGATTGATCCTTATAAGGCAAATAGAGAGCTGGATAACTCCTTTGTGATGACCATTGTAAGGTTGAAATTTGTGTCTGAAAATCAATATGCGGGATTTGGTTTTTAGGAAGAAGGGTGAATTTCTCAAAAGATTCCTGGTACCAGCCTAACTGACTATCGGTATTTACTTCCTGGATTCGCTTATGTCTTAACAGCTTTTCCGCAAATCGCTCAGCCTGATTGCCCAACTCATTAAAGTTATAACCTTTCATTGCCACCCTAAAACCCGGAATATCAATATTCGATGCGTTCGAAAAACCACGGCCAACCCCATAAACACTCCAATCAACACCTCCCCAATCTATAGATCTTTCTATAAGTCTGTTTTTAAGTAGATAGGGAAATGAACCATTTTCATATTCAGGTTTGAATTCTATGGTGATATTGGCATTTCTTCCAGAATTGACAGAGGTCATAAATTTGTCAATTTCTGAAAATTGAGACAGGTATGCTTCCGTATTTTTAATGATTGCATCCATTTGTTCCAATGTATGACCATACGGTAGCCGGGCATTTACATACAATTTGGTTTTTTCAGGAGTTCTGTATTGAGGAGATTCATATACATATTGATAGAAGAGCCTTGAGGTTCCACCCAGATATCTGAATACATAGGGTTTGATGTTTTCCTGGAAATAATCGGAGCCAATAGAAGAATTGTACAGATTGAAACCTTCAATTTTTGGTGGAATTAGAAATACTGGTAAACCAAAAATTAATATTGCTGATGCGAAGGTGAATCTTCTGTATTTGGTCAGAAAATTGAGCAGATTGAAATAAATAGAAAAGCCTTTATTCCTTATGAAATGATTGTTATTCGCAGAG
>CAYTFO010000217.1:0-6211 GCA_964437135.1 uncultured Roseivirgaceae bacterium
AGCGTCAATCCAACCAAGAAAATGGGGGTTGATAAAAGGTTGATTTTTACTTTAAAGCTGAATCTCAGGGTTTCAATTTGGTACGTAACTCCCGTCTATTCTTTATGTCAAGCTTTTTATAGATCTGATTAATATGCGTTTTTAGTGTGCTTTGCTCGATAAACAGTTCAGCTATTATTTCTTTGTTTGTCATTCCGGAAATTATCAAGTCATATACTTCTCGCTGCCGCTCTGTCAATTCATTTAGTAGAGCCTCATTTGCTTCATTATTCGTTTCGGACTGTTCCTTAATTTGATCCGACAGGATTGAAATTGTGTTTTTGCTTATTTGAAAATAGACGGCTACCAAAATTGAGCTTATCATTACCAGTAAAAAAATCAGGATCGGATAATCACCTAGCACCAATCTAGCTCCGCCATCACCCGACCTGATTGAAATTGCAATTGATGACAAAAAAAGGCAAGCCCGATAATGTAATTCGGGTATTTTGATAGTATGTGTTTTAGCCTTAGCATAAAACTGGTTTCATCTTCTTGGTGGGGTAGGCTTTAAAAAATCCCTATTATTTTTCAAATAAGATACATAAATAAAAGCAAAAACGGTTCAAGTTTAAACTCGAACCGTGATCATGCTTAATCATTGTAGCAATACATGATTTACTCTTCCGGCCTGGTATAGGTCACTATATCAATTCCAATTCCGTTTGGATCTTTGATAGCAAAATGCCTATCACCCCAGGGTTCGTCCCGAATTTCAATTTCCATCTGAACTCCTTTTTTCATTATTCCCTTGTAGACTTTATCTACATCTTCAACTTCAATAGTTAAGTAAACACCCTTACCGTTGAATCCAGACTGAAAGATCGGTTTTTGTGTTGGGTGATAGGGTAGCAAAAAGCTGATTTCAGCAGATTGATTAGGTGTATGAAGCAGAAGATAAAATTCATTTTCAAAACTTACCCCAAAGTCCAATATTTCTGTATAGAACTTCTTAGTTTCCTGTAGTTTGTTTGTAATAATTCCTGCGTTTAGTTTCATATTATTAGTTGTTTGTGCGTTAACCAGTCCAGGGATTATCGCCAGTATGATTGTGAATAGATTCCTCATTTTGATTCTGTTTGTTGAATCAAATGTAGAGAGAGACTAAAAGTGGGAATTGTAAAAATCGGACAAAATCTATTCGAAAGCTTCCGAAGGGGTTACACCGTAGTACGTTTTGAAATTCTTTATGAAATGGGCCTGATCAAAAAATCCAACATCATAATATAGCTTGTTTTCCTTCAAACTTTGTTTTGACGGTTTAGCATTTAGTATGTACTGAAAGCGCACAACATTACTAAAGGATTTTGCAGTGGTACCAATATAGAAATTGAAAACTCTCCGAAGTTGTCGCGGGCTTAAACCAGTATTTAGGTCTTTTTCTGTATCCAGATACCCTTTCATTTGAAAAATTAGATTCACAGCATCTAAAAACCGATGATCATATTGTATCGAGAGATTTATTGAATACTCTACTATTTTTTCTGCTAGCGCTTCTGCGATATAGGAGAATGAATCTTCGGATTTAATTTCTGAATTAATCCATTTTGAAAAATCTGGCAAAACATTTTGCAATGCCTGAGATTGGTTGCTTAAAATTTTAGCATTCACTCCAAACAAAAAGGGAATAGCGGTGGGCAAAAATCGAATTCCGATGTAATCAAACTCTTTTCCGATTGGGAATTCAGTGTACTTTCTGCAAAATCCCATTACAAAGTTTTCGGAAGGGTTGAGATGGTTAAAAAAGATATCGATACAACCATCAGAAACTACCCTATAAATGTAATCCTGACGCAGTGGCTTTATTGTTTTAAGTTGCCAAAAACAGTAAACAAAATTCTCGATTTCTTTATCAGGAAAAGTTTCCCGGTAACTTATTTCATTATCAAAGTCTGAAACAGAGGGTTGAATGGGCTTGTAAAAAGCTCTTATATTTTTCAGTTCATTACTGCTGCTGGATCTTTGATTTTTCATCCACAGTCTTTAATTTCTTCCCAAGATGACTCCATATTTTAAAAGTTATTCGTTTTTTTATTAATCCACTCCTTAATTTTTTCTTATCTTGACTTCTCTTGTTCGACTTAAATCAATATAGAAAGGTCATTTATTCACTATCCTAACTCTTGTCTTAAAAGCTTCTTTTGGATTGTGGATCATCAATTGATCTACTTCTTGTTGTGAAAAACCCCTTTCGAGCATCGCTGGAATAAGGTTCACAAGCAGGGCTTCGAATTCTCGAATTTCACCCCCTTTTGGGAAGCCGTTTCCATCATGTGAGAGTAAAACTTTATGAAGCAATTTTTTTGATCTAAACAATTCAAGTCTTTCGACATACTCGTTTACATTAGAGGATTTAACACCATCTAGAGAAATCCAAGCTCCAATGGATGCGGCATCCAACAATAACTGGTCATCTTTTACCTTGTTGGCATGAATCCAAACCCATGCTTCAGGACTAAGATTATTTTGTTTGAGTGAGTCCATTTGAAAAGCAGCTGCTTCTGGGTTGTTTCCGGTGTGAACACCAATTGTAAGGCCTGTTTTTTTGTGTGTTAGTATTCCGGCCTGGAATAGTTTCCTGTCAATTTCTGAAAGAGTATCTTCATCAAAGGCCAGCTTGATGAACCCTGGTTTTATATCGCTACCATTGATGCCATTTTTGAATTCATCAATCCATATTTCAGCGATTTCTTCCGCAGAAGCATCATAGACAAATTCAGGGACATATCGATCATTGGCAGCACCATAAAATCCGGTATTAGTAATTATTTGAACCCCTGTAGCCTCTGAGATTTTTTTTAGAATGTCTGCTCTTCTGCCAAAATAGGCTGTGGTACAGTCAAATATGGATTGAACCCCCAATTTCTTAAGTTTCTTAACGTAAGGAACTACCTGATTGAGTAATGCCTTTTCCTCGTATTCGGATGTGGAGTCTATACTCATCCCAAAATTGGACATTAGGTGTTCGTGAGTCAATGAAAACCCAAGCTCATTAATCCCAATCCTACCTTCAACTGTAAAAATATTACCCTCCTGTTGAGTCTTGCCTGCAGGATTGCAGCTAATGAATGTTAGCAAAAAAAAGATAGTAGGAAGAAGTAGAAGGGTAGATTTTTTCATTTTGAGCTGGTGACTTGCTTTTGGTATTTTGCTAATCAATTATGTATAATAAATTTAAAAAAATTGTAGGAGAGCTCAAAGTCTGTTGACCTAAACACAAATCCATTTATTCAAGGTCATAAATGCAGATTGAAACTCTGTCTATTCCGGTTCATTTATGAATATGTTCTTTTTTATGTTTGAATTTTTACTTTGTAAATCTTTATAAATTGAATTGAACATATTGGTTAATTCAATGTATGTTTCATAAGTTGCTCCCCTTTCAGCTTTTAACTCAACACCTCTCGTATGAGGATCAGATGATACAAAGTCATAAATTTTATTTTTTGCCTCGTTTATCATAAAAATGGTATCACTAATAATTATTTCATTGTTTTTGGAAAAGAATACTTTGATTGTCTCAATGTCTGTATCTGAGGAGTTGCTGAAATTTGGCAATTCAAATTCGAGAGATGGAGAGGCTGTTCTGTAAAAAAACATTAAAGCTGAAACTTTATAAAATTCCAGGTCAAAATCCTCATTAGTCAAATTATCAAGAATCCTTTGAGCTATTATGCCAGGACTTATGTTTTCCTCTGGCTCACTAATTCTCTTTGCTGCTTCTAAATGTTTAGGGGTAAGCTCATTTAGTTGATTAAAATCCAAAACTTTATAAAAACACATTTTGTAAACATCCAAATCAAGTGAAAGTAACAATTCGAAAGTAGTGTCGATTTGGAAATTGAGGCCATCATCGGAAGAGATCCTTCTAAAAACTTCTTGATAGCTGGCACCTGATCGATTACGTAAAAGCCCTTCGTCTATTAAATACTCTTCAAAATCATTCAGTTCTTTTCGGAGTTGAATAGTTTGACTATCGGATAATTTGGAATCACAGAAATCTAACCTTTCCTGACTAAAAGGAGATAGCTACTGAGACAAAAGCGTATTGGTACATATCGATATGATAAAAAAGAAAAGGTATCTCATTGAGTGGATTGGGTCTAGCAGTCTGGGCTAGGAGTAGCTGAGTGGGTTAGTGGTAAACTTTGCAAAGTACACACCAAACTGATAATCCGCTTGAATTTTCAGAAGCCTGTCCTGATCCCAGTGGAAGGTTAGGTGGGAATAAAAATTACATATAGCCATTTTTGTACTGTCGTTATTTAATAATTTTTCAATTCAGACTTTATTAAATTTTTCAAGTTTTTATTTTCCTGTATCGCAGTTTTAAGCCTAGTGTAGAAATCACTCCATTTCACATTTACCTCAAACAAAATTTGCTGGAACTTCTTGGTTTTTGACAAGGCAAGAAACTTTTCCCTATCGATAATATTTTTGCCTTTTATTTCCTCAAATGTATAGTCTTCAAAGGTTCTCTTCTTCAATTCAAACCAATTCTTTGTATTGTAAAGTTCTTCTTGGGCAAGATAAGGTTTTAGCTTTTCGTTGATTAAAGGCGCAAGTTCAATCCAATAGACATTCTCCATATCATTAATACTACTTGTGTAAGAGGTTAATGCGTCTTTAATTTTTGTATTTCTTATTGTATAAATGTTTTCTTTAAAATCGGAACCTATTAGTTGCTTGAAGTATAAAGTTCTTCTTATGAGTGCGGGCTCTGAAATGGAATCAATATCTTCATTTTTTATTCCGAATCTGTATAATTCTACATGTAAGTTGTCTATCTGTTCGTATTGTTTTTCATAGTAATTAAATTGTATCGAATCAGTAACTAGATTTTCAAGAATATTATTTAATACAATTTTTTCTGCTTGTTTATTTTTTCGATCTTCATTCCAATTGTTGATGCCAAGAGCAATTAAAATTCCAATAACAACAAGAAAAATTTCTCCGATTGCATATTTGAAATACTTCCCGGTTTTATTTTCCATCAGCAATTTTTGTCTAATTTTTCTAAAGAATTTTATCATTGGTTAGTGGTTGGTTATAATGAAGCGCAATGGTCCAGATATGATGACTGGGTAGTAAAAACCAATAACCTATCCACCTGCATCGAGCCACACCTTGATTTAAATTTAATACTTCGGGTCGCGCAGACGTGGCGGACTTTCCAAGTGCCACCCAACTTCCCTGACCGATAAAACCCCATTCATTCATAGCATATGTAAGCGGCTTTAATATATAAATTTAGCCCTTAATTCTTCTGTTATTTCAAGAGGAGGGTCAATCCAAAGAATTTTTTCATTAGTTCTTATGATGGTTGAATCTATTGGCTCAGTACTATCCTTATATTCTTCTTCGAATTCTTTACCCCAATAGTCAAAAGCTTCTTGAATGATATTTGAATAGCTCTGTTCAATTATATTTTGTTGGTAATCGCTTGTTGGCACTTTCTCGAATTCAGGTAAAGCTTTGTAAGCGAAAACAGGACCACCCTCAATTATGTAGTCGGTAATATTGTCGCTTACGTCAAAGCGTTCATAGCCCAATTCCCAGGAATCATATATAGGCAAGTCAGCTTCTGGCACAATATAAAGTACGCCATTGACAACTGAGTTCTGATTTTCTCTTATGTTCAAATAGTGTAAGTATTTTGGATAGATTGTATCGCCATCAATTAATAGGTAATCCTTGTAATAATTGTCATCAGAAGCTTGAAAAGGAATGTCTGTAGGCCAGGCAAATGTCCAAGACCTTTTATAACCTTTCAGATGTGAAGAAAGAAATAGGCCGTTGTAGCTGCTATTAAGCAGTCCGGTTTCAATAAAATATTTAGATGTTAGAGAGCCGTAACCAAACATTCCAACATACCCTTCTGGAATTTGAAAGGTCTTTTTCTGTTGTTGGCAACTCGTGATGAGTAGTAACATAGTAGTTAAGAGAGTTAAATTCTTGGACATTTTCATAGGATCTAGTTTGGTGCAATATTGATGCTAACGGTTAGTGTATGAAAAGTAGGCGATTTCGAAGCATCAAATTTTCAGTATAGCACAGAGTTTGATACGAGCCAAAAGCCTTGATTTTACTACTATTTAGCCTATTTTTTATATACATTGTTGAACTCAACCTCCGGTAGCTAAAGTGCAATAGCCACCGTTAGTAAAGCTCA
>CAYTFO010000218.1:0-6127 GCA_964437135.1 uncultured Roseivirgaceae bacterium
AAAGTGGTGCGCTAACCGGACTGCGCCACATCCCGATGTTGTGTTCGCAGACTTTTTATTATTAATCCACTACCCTAAAGTGGCCTAGCCGGCCGCAACTACCCGTTCGGGTGCGCTAATCGGACGCCAACAGCTAGTTCGGGACGCGAAGTCTGCGCCACATCCCTTTCTATCTATCGGCAAATCTAATGCAAAAAGCAATATGAGATAAAATTTGAGGATCTGAAATGACGAAAGTTAAGTCGAAAGAATTTGTAATTAGAATAAAAAATCGCAAATCAATTTTTCACTTTGCTAATCAGTCTCTATTAAATAATTTTCTAAATGGACTTTTATTAATCTAAATGTCAAAAACATGTGTCTAATTTGTAGTTTATTTATTTCAGTTTTTACTGATTTAATTTTGACGCCTTCTAATTCACAATATTCCATTAATTTGGCAGTTCACTTTTCCGGTGATCCAGTTTTATGGCGAAATCTTTGATTTACATACATTCAACAGACCTTGGGTCAAATGATACTTCTACTTCTTTTGTGGTTTATAATGCATTAAGTTTAGCTGAGAGAGGGGTAAATGTTGAATTATTAGTAATGAATAGTTCGTCTAAAAATCCCGTTGATCTTATTCTTGAATATACAGGGCTTGATTCACTTCCTGAAACTTTAAAGGTAATTACCCATAAAACTAAAGGAGGCAGCAAGTTTACATTTTATTTTTTCGTGAGATCCTTTATAAAAAGGAAAGCAGAGAGTTCACTTGTTTTGATAAGTGCGCATGGAGTGCTTCCATATATTTATTTTATTAAGGATAATCGTCATCGTTATGTTTTTGAGACTCATGATTTCTTTTATGATTTAAATATTAGGGATGATTCGGTTCCTAAAACAATGAATCGAAAATCTCGCATTGAAAGAAGATATTTTAAAAAGCTGGATGGGATGATTTGTTTAAATAATCATCAACAAAAGCTTTATAAAGAAAGAATTCCTGAAATAGAGATTGAAATATTTCCAACCGGAATATACAAAATACCCAAGCTTAAAAAGAAGCGTAAAAACAGGGTGGTTTATATTGGTTCTTTAGATTGGCGTTTAGGGACAAACAGACTTATAAACTTAATAAGAAACTGGCCAGAGAATATTGAGTTAGTGATTATTGGTGGTAAAACGGAGAAGGAAATAAATCAATTCAAACAACATTTAGGTGATTTTGCCGACAATATTAGAATTACTGGTTGGCTATCAAAACCAGAGATGCATGATTTACTTGCAGAATCAAAAGTGGCGCTGATGCCGCATGAAGACGTTTTTTTTAGTCGATATATGACTGTTCCACTTAAAATGTTTGATTATTTCACTTATGGTCTTCCGATTTTGGCAACAGATCTTCCGACAATTCGTGACTGGATTACAGAGAAAGAAAACGGATTTTTTGTAGATTGGGATAATTCAGAGCAAACCATGAACATCATCAAAGATCTCCTTTCAGATAGTAATAAGTGGAATCAAATTTCAGAAAAAATACTAGCAAAAGCTTCCTCGATGTTGTGGTCTGTCCGTGCCGACAATCAAGTTAAATATTTTGAGAGCAAGAACTGGATATGAGAATTCTTATTCTTTGTGATAAAGCTTTTTCACTGAGCGAAACTTTTATTCACAAACAGGTAAGGTGTCTAAAAAACCATAATGTAGATCTGGTTTGTCGAAAAAAGTTAAATGCTGATAATTTTAAATTGCCATCAACTATAAAATTCATAACATTATACAAAAACCTGCTTTTCAGAGTTAGCTACAAATTATGGAAAGATGAGTATTCCCACCCACCAAATGTTTCAAGATTTCTAAAGTTACTACTATCAAAAAATAATTACGACCTGGTAATGTGTTTCTACGGGACTCAGGGAGTAAAAATGCTACCTCTAATGGAGAATAACACCATACCATTCTATGTTAGCTTTCATGGTTTTGATGCAACAAGAAAGCTTAATGACTCTAATTATGTGAATAGAATAAAAAAATTAATCAAAAGAGTTGACTGCGTTAAAAATCCATGTTCTTTTCTGGCTAACAGGCTGGTTGAACTTGGTTTACCTCAAAATAAATCATTCGTCATTTATAATGGAACAGACCTCGATTTTATAGATTCGATAAAAACGGAAAAGGATTCAAATGATGAAAATATCAGATTGTTGCATGTAGGTAGGTTAGTTCCAAATAAAGGAATTCTTGATTTATTGAAAGTTTTTAATATACTCAGGAAAAAGGGATCAGATAATCTGAAATTGGAGATAGTAGGGTACGGAAAACAGGAGGCAGAATTGAAATCCTATGTTAGCGGTCAAAACTTAATTCATGATGTAATCTTTCATGGTGCGATGTCAAATAAATCTGTTGTAAATAAGATGAAAGAATCTGATATTTTCATCTTAAATGCACAGACAGATAGTGAAAATGAAACAGAGGGATTTCCAAATGTAATCCTTGAAGCTATGGCTTCCGGAATACCTATCATCTCAACTGTTCACGCAGGTATACCTGAAGCTATCGTATCAGGCAAACATGGAATTCTGGTGCCTGAAAAGGATAATGAAGCTTTACTTAATGCCCTAAAAGAACTGATCAATAATCCAGACTTACGTAAAGAACTTAGTTTAAATGCTAGAAATCGTGTTGAAACAGAGTTTTCGGAAGATATTCTATGTCAGAATATGAACCAACTCGTCCAAAGTCTTGTAAAAACCTGAATCTCTATATTAATCCACTATCTTTTTTAGGTTTGGGATCATAGTTTTAATCATGAGACCATTTTCGATCATTTTTGAGATTATACTTCCAGCAGATTTATACATCATACCACCTTCAACCAGGCAATGTTCCTTCGGTCTTATTGAAATTTTGTGAGAAGAGTTGTTTTCGAATGATTCAATTTGGTATTCAAAATGAGTATTACATATCTCCTTGCAAATTAACTCTATATTGGATGTAATATACTGATGTTTCATAACCACCACGTCAATATGAGATAATACATGGTCATTGTTAGAAAAAACCGAGTTAATGACATCATCAGCCTTTTGAACTTTTGCAGAGTTTGTTTTGAAATTAGTTGCTATCATTTTTTTATAGTTTTTTGCAAAACTAAAGGTTTATAAAATAAATATATATTTATATTTATTATGTAATACATAAATAATTATTTATGTATATTCATTATACCAATTAAATTTACTATTTAGTATTTGTTCTTTATTATCCCTGATGTATTTGATGAATTCTTTTGCGACTGGAGACATTAGTTTATTTCTCAGCCATATAAATCTCCATTTTGTAACGATAGGTAAACCTTCAGATTTCATAATTTGAATTTCCCCTTCATTAAGTTCATTCTTTAAACCAATCAAAGGAACTATAGATTTTCCCAGGCCCGCTATTACAGCTTGTTTTACAGCTTCATTTGAGGTGAGTTCAATTTTGTTTTTAGTCGAAATTCCCATTTTTTGTAAGTAGTTGATCATAGCAGCTCGAGTAGCAGATCCTTCCTCTCTGAATATAAGGTTCTTATTATTTTTCCCTACTTCCTTACTTTTAACCATATAAAGCTTGTTTTCCATTAGTAATTCTTCCTCGATATCCAGATTGTCAGGAAGTACAGAGACAAGAGCAAAGTCAATTTTGTTATTGATAAGACTTTTAATAACCTCTTGCTTATTTGTTACATCCAGGGATAATTCAATTCCGGAATGAATTTCTGAAAATCCTGAAAGAAAGTAAGGCATTACATACTTACCGGTTGAAGCAGATGATATTCTTAGTTTGCCAGTGAGGATACCCTTAAAAGCCTCTGTTTTGTAATTGATACTTTCTACTTCCATAAGAATTCTTTCTGCTATCTGAGCTATTTCTCTACCAAAATCTGTTACATATAGCCTCTTTCTTATTACTTCTGTGAGTGGAATATCAAATTGATCCTGGAAGTTTTTGAGCTGAATTGATACTGCAGGTTGTGTCATGTACAATTCTTCGGATGCTTTTGTAATACTTTCTTTCTCTACAACTTTCAGGAATATTTGTAACTGGTGTAAAGTATAGTTCATAAAAAAAGATTATAATATAGATTATAAATATAAATATAATATTATATAATTGATTTCTATTTTTGCAATTAAAAAATGACAAAAATTACAGTTGCAAAGGGTGATGGTATTGGCCCTGAGATAATGGATGCCACTCTTGATATCATTACAGCTGCAGGAGCAAAACTTGAGATAGAGGAGATAGAAATTGGAGAAAAAGTATATGAAAGTGGGCATACTGCAGGAATCAAACCAGAAGCATGGGAATCTTTAAGGAGAACAAAAGTTTTCTTAAAAGCTCCAATAACCACTCCTCAAGGTGGAGGGTTCAAAAGTTTAAATGTTACTACACGTAAAACACTTGGACTTTATGCAAATGTAAGACCATGCATATCCTATCATCCTTATGTTTCTACCAAGCATCCAATAATGGATGTAGTTATTATTAGAGAAAATGAAGAGGACTTGTATGCAGGCATTGAACATCAGCAGACTGATGAGGTTACTCAATGTCTTAAATTAATCACAAAGCCAGGGACAGAGAAAATTATTCGTTTTGCATTTGAATATGCCAAAGCTTATGGTAGAAAGAAAGTGACCTGCTTTACTAAAGATAACATTATGAAACTAACTGATGGTTTATTTCATAATGTCTTTGAGGATATAGCAAATGAATATCCAGATATAGAGTCGGAACATTGGATTGTGGATATTGGAGCTGCAAAATTGGCTGATACACCAGAAAATTTTGATGTTGTTGTAATGCCTAATCTGTATGGAGATATTCTTTCTGACGTTGCGGCTCAAATTACCGGATCGGTTGGACTTGGCGGAAGTGCAAACATAGGTCAGGATTATGCAATGTTCGAAGCAATACATGGTTCAGCACCAAGAAGAGCTGGACAAAACTTGGCAAATCCATCCGGGTTGCTTCTGGGTGCTATTCAAATGTTGGTTTATATCAATCAATCTGAAGTAGCAGAAACTGTGCACAATGCATGGCTAAAAACCCTTGAAGAGGGAATACATACTTATGATTTATACAAAGAAGATGTCAGCAAGGAAAAAGTAGGGACAAAAGAATTTGCTAAGGCAATAATTGATAGATTGGGTCAAAAACCCTCTAATTTAAAAGCTGTAACTTATTCAAGCAGTGGCAATAAAGGAATACAGGGAAGCTTTACCAAAACTAAGCCAGCTAAAAAAGAATTGGTAGGGGTAGATATTTTTCTACATTGGAATGGAGCAGATCGAGATCCTAATCAACTTGGTGCTTTGCTGGAAAAATTTAAGTCCGGACCTTTTGAAATCCAGCTTATAACGAATAGGGGAGTAAAAGTTTATCCTGATGGTCTGCCTGAAACTTTCTGTACAGATCATTGGAGATGTAGATTTACTTCAAAAAAGATGGATCAAACGGGTAGTTACGGAAACGTAATAAAATTAAGCCAATTGATTTCCGAAGCTGGTTTGGATATAATTAAAACAGAGAATTTGTGTCGTTTTGATGGTGAAATTAAATTTTCATTAGGCCAAGGTCAATAATTGAAGATTTTATTAAATAATAGCATTTTTCAAAATTGAATTATTGGTAGGTAAAAGCCTTTGTCTGAAGTCAAAGGCTTTTATTTTTTACAGCAAATACTTCAACATCTTGATATTTCCAGTTGGCTAGTTGCAGAAGCCAGGTCTGAGATCCTTTATAGAACTAATTTAATATTTGAGTTGGTGGGATTACCTCCCTTCGGTCGGTGATCCCCGCCTGTAGCGGGCAGGCATGGGTGAAGTTGACGATGAACTGAAGCCAATCCACCTTCGGTGAATTGCTTTTTTAGTTTAATCCTTCCATAAAACAAGTTTTAGGAAGTCTGTAAACTAAAAAAGCCCTTGACTTACGTCAAAGGCAATTGTATGTATAGGATTTAAACTTATAATTGGATTACCTCCCTTCGGTCGGTGATCCTTTAGGGTGAAGTTGACGATGAACTGAAGCCAATCGACCTTCGGTGAATTGCTTTTTTAGTTTAATCCTTCCATAAAACAAGTTTTAGGAA
>CAYTFO010000219.1:0-2485 GCA_964437135.1 uncultured Roseivirgaceae bacterium
TTTAATTGATAATCAATCTCCCCATCCAATACTCCCTCAAAATCATTGAGATTGTCTGTTTTTCCCGAAGCCACAACATTCCCACTAAAATCAATTTCATTCAATATTTTCCCTTCTACCGCCTTATTCTCTGAGGGGCTTAAAGTCCATTGGTCATCTTTAACTGTAAAGTCAAGACCGGACTCCATACTAAAAAGGCTTCCCGAACCGGGTGGGATATTTAGAGTAGCTTCCAGTTTACCGGAGATACTCCCCATATTATTATCCTTTTCATCATATACATAAGTCATATTCCCAGTTGCTAAGAGAGAAGGATTCTTCTGTGGGACCTCCAGGGCTACTCCAAAGTTCAGGTCGTAATACCCCGGGCTAAAATTCATTCCAACTTTTCCACTTACATTCAAAAAATTCCCGCCTGCAATACCCAATCCCAACGACCCGGTGTAGGACAAGTGCTTATGAGTACTATTCTCATTATTTAGGTAATCCATATAATAATTGAATCCAAATCCAGCATCCAGTTCATTGATCAGGATGCCGGTAGGCCCAAGCGGAATACCTCCAACATTGCTTTTCATTTTTCCATAGAGATATAGATAGTTGTAGGTTTCTGTTGAACCCAGATCCACTTTTCCGGTTATTTCAGCATTTTTTGCAATTTGAGAGGTGAAATTCAAAGCAAAATTCCTGGAAGTATATTTTCCTCCAATTTCAAAATCCAGCAATTCAGTACTTAATGAGCCTTCCACCTCTACCTCACTAATTTTTCCATTCTGATCAACAATAAAATTTTTAAGATTTATTTCCGCCATTTCGGCTTCCTTTTGACCTGCTGCCGTTTGTATTTTCAAACAGGCTTCCAATGCAAGCTTACGGTCTGTCAATTCAGCGTTTTTTATAAGAAGATTTGCTCCTTTGATCCTGGCATGACCCTTCATGGATAAGGCCCTGAGTTGAGAATCTTCAATTAGAAAATCTGTAACCTGCAACTCAGAATCAAATTGATCATGTTTTGCTGACATCTCACCCTGCAATCTTTTCATTTCAAGATCTTTGGTTAAGATTCCTTCAAGTTTCAGTCTATCAAACTTGAAACCATAGCCTCCAAAATTCATCTCATTCCTGATCTTAAACTCAACTGAATCTGCATACATGAAATCACCGTAAAGAGTACCGTTTAGGTTCCCGATTCTGCTGATTTCAAGACTACCCTGACCATCAAGAATACTTATTTCTGGTGCATTTTTATCCTGATCTAGAATCCAGTCAATGTTGACAATGTTTAAAAGAAGATTGAGTTTGGTAAGTTTCAAATCCAATTTACCCGAATTGTAAGAGACTGGATTACCATCTTTTAGTTTCAAAAAACCACTCAGAATTCCATCTTTGAATTCACCTTCAGCTATTTCAGCCATTTCAATAATATTCTCATCTGTATTTTTAATCCAGACTATCCTTACGTCAGACATTTCATCCAGTTGAAAACTTCCAGAGAAAGTTTTAGAACCACTGAATTTAAATGAGCTGTTAGCTATTATAGATGTTAGGTAAAATTTATCTTCATACAATTCAATACTTTTTGAATTCTCGTCTAATTGAAATGACATTTTAACATGACCTGACAGATCTCCTTTTTCATCAACACTTAAGTCCAGAGATTTTAAGAAGGCATTTAGTTTTCCTATTTTGATTTGATATTTTTCACTTGAAGGAAAGCTTTCCAGTTTGAGGTTTACATTACGATATTCAAAAGTTGAGTCGTTTAATTCAAAATTTGCTATTGCACCCAAAACCGGGATGCTGTCCTGGTCAGGTAAAGAGATCGCGAAATCAACTTTTATATTTTTGTATTCAGCCCAATTCCCTGAAATCGAATTCCTGCTGCTTGGGACATACTCGCCACTTAATTTTGCTTTAATAGGTCCAAAATCTGGTAATTCGAGTTTAAGAGCTGTTTCATCAAAAAATATTTCCCCGTTTTTGTTAAATCTTACTCTCGCGTCCAGGGCATTATTTTTATTCCTTTTTAGTGAAATTGCAGCGGAGATTTCTTCTCCAACTAGTTCAGATTCTAGAATGCTAAATCTAAAACTTTGATACCTGGCAGTTCCTGATAGTTTAAGTTTTTTGATTTCATTTTCTGAATACTCAAAATCTGATATTTCAATGCTGTTAGATTTAAGTCCTTTGTGTTCAACAAAAAAGGCCCCAGTAATTTTATCGACCTCAAAATTTGATTTGAGTAGTAGCTCTAACTCCCCGGACTTTATGTCAAAGCCAAACACATTAAATGATTTTGGTTCGAGATTAGCTTCATATAAATCCAGCTTCCTGTTGTAGTTGAGCTCAGCTAGCAATTCACCTTTACCAAAATTCAATATTTTGTTTATTTGCATCTTAACTGAACCCTCGTCAATAGAAGCTTCAAACGAATTCTGATCGATTCTAAAATTGATATTGAGTTGTTGAATAGTAACCGTAATCC
>CAYTFO010000219.1:2495-6011 GCA_964437135.1 uncultured Roseivirgaceae bacterium
TTATCAATTGTTTTGGATTGTTCTAAATTAAAAGTTCCAACCATAAAACCACTGTCCAATTTTATATTGTCAACTGAAGCTACTTCTTTGTCAAATGCAAATAATGCTATTCCTGCATCATCAAGACTTTTCAATTCAATAGAAGGAATTCCATTATAGAGAGAAACTTCAATATCCAGACTGCTACCTTCTTTTATCAATAGCCCATGATTCAATTTAAAGTCATTATTGAGTTTCAATCTGACATAAACTTTACCATTTAATTGTTGCTTTTCGTTTATGCTCAGATCGACCTGATTGATTGCTAAGTAATAATTATCATCTGCTAGTTTTAGATCTCCTGACCATGCAAAATCTGCTTTGATCAATTTCGCAGACTCACAATCTGTTTTATAATTTAATTGAACAGAATCAGGCAATATGATATGTATGGGTTCATTTGAAAGCGGTAATTTCAGGTCAAACCCAATCTTTGCGTTTTCCTCAATAAAACCACATCCCAAATTTTCTGTACCTGTAGATTTTGGGTTTAAGTGATCATAATAAATATTAATAGGAGAAAAATCCGGGTAGTTATTATTAATCTCTACTTTCCCTTTGAATGAATTCAGAAAGATTTCAACAAAATCTAATAAATCATTTTCATCGTTTAGGTTATTGAGTATCGCCCGAGTATTTGGTAAAGTATTTACATGGGTACTTTGGGGAATTATAAAGTAATTTTTTAGGACCAGTAGGTCTTCCTCTTGAGAATTCCACTCATACAGGTTTTTATAATATACGAAAAGAATGTCTATCGTATCTGCTTCATGTGGATTGAGGTTTTTTAGAAATTCTGTCTGATAATTTTCTAAACTTTTTGTTTCTTCAGAAAGGTCATGCTCAGTTTGATTGTAGTTTATGACTAAATACAGTTTCCTGTTAAAATGTGTTTTGTTAAAGTCAATGACCAGTTTCTCAAAATCATTTAGTTTATTTTCTTCGAGTTGAGCAAAAAGTTTGTTGTATAGAAAATGTGGGTCTCCATTATCACCATTGCTAATGAATGCATATAAAACAAAGATGATCGAAAACCTATATTTCATTTGCAAGCTCATCTATTTTTTGGTTTACAAAATCACTAATGATCTCCTTTGCTTTTGCATTATTTCCTTTTGAATCATTTTGAATAAGTAGCCTCGCCAATAAAACGCCACTAGATTCTATGATTTCCTCCAAAAATGTACTTAGCTTGTCCGGATCCTCAAATAATTGGTCCACTAAAGCTGAAATTCTTAATTGTCGTTGCTTTTCATAATCACTCCTTAACAGTGAAAAAGCACTTTTGTAGCCATTATTCAACGCTAGTGAAGTTTTTATTGATTTTAATTCTGATGCATTGAGTTTTCTGGAACTAGTATATAAATGGTAAATACCTGCAGATTTGAATTGATCATTTTTGTTGAATTCCTCATTTTCGGTATTGTATTTCTGCTTGATTGCTTCAAACTCTTTTTGATTCGCAATGACACTGGCATCAAGTTCTTTCAATCTGTTGACAGCCAGATCTTTCCTGCTTTTTAGTAGCTCAAGGACAATTTCTTTTAATTTACTTCGAAGATTTTCATCGACTTTTAATTGAACCAATACAGAAATTTGGTGTGATAGATATTCGGCTTTTACCTGTTTTTTTGATACATTTCTTAAATCGACTATGGCTCTATCCTCAATTTTTGCAGCGTTTGTCCATTTTATATATTTTCCTTTTATTAAGGACTGCTGGGAATCATACAATTCCAGTTCGATAGTTGAGTTACCGGAAGCAGGTACTTCTATAATATCATTGTGGTAAAAGGATTGGTCATCATTTCTTATTCGCAAGGATAAACTTTGATAAGGATCAATTGGATATTTTTTGATGAGTTCATTAGAAAAGACAACTATTTCTTTCTTGATATCCTCTATAGCATACTGCGGAGACTCATACGAGATATCTGAGATATTAGCATTTAATTTTTTCTCATTCTCCGAAATATTTAAATCAATGTCAGTTTCAATTATAAATTTCAGTGAATAAGACTTTTGATCTTTTTGCTTTGGGGCAAATTGAATATTTAAGTGAATAAATCGGGAATCTTCAATTTTTGGAATATTCACACTAGCCAGCCTTTCAGTTAGCCAGTCTTCACTCACAATTATTGAACTAACAAATAATTTTATCTGCGTTGCTTGATATAATTCATTTTTTGCTTCTTCTAAAAATTCAGGATGTGAATAAGCATTAGTTTCAATCCAAAGATTGAGCTTTTGAAGAAAATTGCCTGAAATCTTTGATGAACTCTGACAATTAACGGAATATGAGTAAAAAATTAGAAACCCAACAGCAAGGTTTCTCACAAAAAAATACATAACGGTTCTTTAGCTGATGCAATAATAGCCGTTATTTATAAAAATCAAATTATTTTTTAAAAATTATTATATAAAATGGTTTGAGTTGGATTAAAATTCTTCTTTATACACATCAGCTTTCTTGTAAAGCATTTTGAGGCTCAATTCAAGTATTTCTCCCATGTTTTTGCATTCCAGGAATTCCACCTCATCATAGTATTGAGCAAGTTCGTCTCTTAGCTGATAAACATTTTTCTCCGGAGCAATTTTATCCTTTTTCATAGTGTTCAGAAGATCGTTTACCCGCTTTCTCTCCACATTAATTCTATTGACCATCATGCTTCTCTCTTCACGCATGTATTGATGCATCGTTTCCGGCGTCATCATGTCCATACCAAGTTTTATGATTGGGTTATTTTGCTTGTAGTATTTAGGCATATAGATTGCTCTTCTACCTTCATATGACTGTTGGTCAAAATCTATTGATCGAAGTCTATAGTCAACTTCTTCAAAATCCGGCGTTATGTCAACAACAAAATTTGAACTATGCATATCACCCAACAATCTTACAAAACATCTCTCATTGAATTTTACAAATTCTTTCGCCAGACGAATTCGATTAAGATCAGAATCATTCATTCTGGTTTGGATGAACTGGTGAGCAGGTATTCCTATAATATGTTCTTCTATCAAGGTATCATTATGCACAAAGAAGGAGATTTTATTGGGGGAAAGTAAGTGTTCTAATTCCAGCCCATATATTCTGGAGGCATCTGCTTTTTTGATGTAGAAATAATCAAAATTATCGTTGATTTTATTCACAACTCTTATTCTGAAAGGTTGAGTATTTCCAAAAACACATAAATCGACCCTATCAATCACGAGGTGTTCCATTACACGCATATCCCCTGATACTTTCATTTTTCCATAAATTTCTATCAGAGACTGATAGATTGGCCCCATATCGGATTGAGGATAAAATACAGTTTCCCATAACGTGTCATTACCGTTGTGGTCGTAAAGAGGGATTGAATTATCGTATCTCAATAGGTCCTCATATTCGATATTTAGGTTTATATATCTATCATATTTTTTGAGAAAACTATTTAAAAATGTACTTACCGGATAGGTTAGTTTTTTTTTGGAAAT
>CAYTFO010000220.1:0-5931 GCA_964437135.1 uncultured Roseivirgaceae bacterium
CTCGGAGTGTTTGATGTATTAGTAGGCGTAAACTTATTGCGTGAGGGACTGGACTTGCCGGAGGTATCATTGGTAGCAATACTTGATGCAGACAAAGAAGGTTATTTGAGAAATGAAAGATCATTAGTGCAAACAATTGGTAGAGCAGCACGAAATGAAAACGGTAAAGTTATCATGTATGCGGATAAAATGACAGGTTCGATGCAAAGTGCTATTGATGAGACGAACAGGAGAAGATCTATACAGCAGGCATATAATGAAGAACATGGTATAACACCTATGACGGTCAGAAAGGATGCGAAAGAAATTCTGGGTCAGACCGGGGTTGCAGACAAGAAAAAGGGAAGTAAGAAATACTACATTGAAGAAGAACATACTATCGCAGCGGATCCTGTTGTGTCTAGTATGAATAAAGAGCAGTTACAAAAACTTGCCAATGAAACCCGAAAGAAGATGGAAAAAGCTGCTAAGGATCTGGATTTCATGGAAGCTGCAAGACTACGGGATGAATTAATGGAAGTAGAGAACCTGTTGAAGTCAAAGTCATCTTAGACTAAACTGAAACATGAGAATTATTTAATCACAATAGTTAAGCGTGAAAGAAAGTTATCTAAGAAATTAGTAATAAGGTAAAAGCAGGTTTTTCATCACTTCGGGTATTCTTGTTGGTTTATTTCTTTGCATATCGATAAAAACGAGCTGAGTTTCGCCTTCGTTAAGTTTTGTTCCTGATTCATTATAGATTTCATATTGATAAGTAATCCGAACATTCGGCATTTCAGGGATGCTTACTTTTACAGTTAGCAAATCATCGTATTTTGCAGGCTGAAGATATTTAGTTTTCATTTCTAAAACTGGCATCATAACTCCCTGATCTTCAAGGTTTTTGTAAGCATATCCCAGTTTACGAAAAGACTCAACTCTTGCCACTTCATAATAAGTGGCATAATTTCCATAATACACATAACCCATCTGATCAGTTTCAGCATATCGAACTCGAATTTGTACTTCTGTAGAAAACATAACTATCTATATATTTTTTCCTGATTTAATGCTCTCTGAAAAGCAGCAGCATTTTTATTGTGTTCTGTGAGGCTTTTGGCAAAGACATGATAACCCGAAAAATCAGGTTTAGCACAGAAATATAAATAATTATGGTCTGAATAGTTTAAAACCGCATCGATAGCAGCAATTGATGGCATATTGATGGGGCCAGGAGGCAAGCCATAATATTTATAAGTATTATAGGGGGAATCTACTTCTTTATGAACATTTAGAACTCTTCGAATTGAAAAGTCACCGACAGCATACACAAGTGTGGGATCAGCCTGTAGTTTATAATTTTTTTTCAGACGATTGATGTAAACGCCAGCAATATCGTCTGCTTCATCCATATTATTTGTCTCAGACTCCACAATTGAAGCCAGTGTTGAAACCTCAACTTTCGAAAAACCTAACTTTTTGGCTTTTGCAATCCGCTCCTGGTTCCAGAATTTGTCATATTCCTGTTTCATTCTATTTAAAAATTCTTCAGGAGTAGCTGTCCAGTACATTTCATAGGTATTCGGTATAAACATTGAAATAAAAGTCTGTTCATTGAAGCCGTATTTACTTGCTATTGAAGAATCAGTAACGAGTTTTTGTAATTGAACATCCTCAAATTCAAAGAAAGGAGCAATTTTTTCAGGCAAGTCTTCTATTTTCCTTGTATTTGTAAAAGTAACTTTTACTGGCACCTGCGCGCCTGATCTTAGTAAATTGATAGCTTCAAGGTTTGTCATATCTTTTTTAAGAAGATACATTCCCGGTTTAACCAATTTATCATAGTTTTTTAAGCGGGAAAGAAAACTGAATGAAACCAGGTCGACTACAATTCCCTGATCATATAATTCATTTTGTACGTCTTTGAACGTGTAATCTTTATAAATAGCAAAGTATTGATCCTCTTTTTCTACCAGCAGATTGGGAGTAAAAAATATTTGCCAGGTGTAAAACGCAAATGAAGAAAGCATGATCGTGAAAACGATCATAAATATTGCTATTATGTTTTTTCTTTTCATTGTACACAAAAATAACCTTCACATATTAATTTATTTGTTCTAGTATTGTTTGATCATATCGGAAATAAGAATGAAAGCGGAATTCATTAAGTTATACGAAGAAAATCCTCAGGAGAATAAAATAGATATAATCGTTGATATACTTAAAGAAGGGGGATTGGTAATTTATCCTACAGATACTGTTTATGGGCTTGGTTGTGACATTTACAACACTAAAGCTGTTGAGAAGATTAAGCAGATAAAGGGTGAAAAAGGTAAAAGAACAAATCTTGCTTTTATATGCTACGACCTGAGTCATTTGTCCCAATATACAGCCAGGGTTACTACACCGAAGTTTAAAATGATGAAAAAAACTCTTCCGGGTCCTTTTACATACATTTTGGATGCTTCAAGTAAAGTACCGAAAATAATGAATAGTAATAAGAAGACTGTTGGTATAAGAGTTCCGGATAATAATATAGTCCGTGAGATAGTACGAAAACTAGGTAACCCGATAGTAAGCACATCTATAAGAGATGAAGACGAAATAATCGAGTACTCTACAGATCCGGAACTGATATATGAAAAATTCCAAAATATCGTGGATGTTGTAATTGATGGTGGTTTTGGTGGAAATGTAGCGAGTACCATTATCGACTATACTGATGATGAGTATGAAATTGTTCGTGAAGGACTGGGCAAACTTGAAGAATATATTTAAAAGTGTCTGTTCCATTATTGATAGAGCCTCATTACCTCGGATCAATAGAATATTTTACGCTGATCCGAAAATTTGACAAAGTTATATTAGAGGTTAATGATCATTTCGTAAAACAGACCTATCGAAATAGGTGTGTCTTTTTGGGGGCAAATGGTAAACTTACCTTATCCATTCCGGTAAGTTTTGGAAACAGAACAAAGTTTAAAGATGTAAAGATCGACTATAATCAAAGATGGCTGACTGATCACAAAAGAGCTTTCAAATCAGCTTATGGTAAAGCAGCATATTATGATTTCTTTGGTGAAATGTTTCTGGAAATTTGGAACAAAAAATACCAACATCTTCTTGACCTCAATATGGAAATGATGTCATTATGTCTGAAACTATTACAGATTGGCAGTCAAATAGATTATACTGAAGAGTTTGAAAAAATACCCGGGAATCCAATGGAAGATTACAGAAATGTGGTTTTAGCAAAAGAAAGTTATGAAAATAGAGAAATATATTGTTCAAAGAGGTATTTCCAGGTTTTTGGCTCAGATTTTGTGCCTAATTTAAGTCTGGTGGATTTATTAATGAATTGTGGACTTGAATCACGCGAAATACTCAAATCCTCTGATAAAAATCATAAAGAACAAATCTGATTCCATCGGTGTTAAATTAGAGGTCATCATAGTATTTGTACCAAATAAGAATTAATTTTAAAATATTGTCTATCAGAAGCTAATTGTCCATTTATGGAAGCTAAATTTTCAAATAGAGTTAAAGAAGTTATTTCATTGAGCCGGGAAGAAGCACTTCGACTGGGCCACGATTATATAGGAACAGAGCATTTATTGTTAGGTATGATCAGGGAAGGTGAGGGAGTTGCAGTGGGTTTATTGAAAAAACTAGGTGTTTCTTTGGAAGAACTTAGAACCGCCATTGAGCAGGCCACAAAAGGTACCGCAACCAGTAATGTTAAAAACCTTGCAAACATTCCCTTAACAAGGCAATCGGAAAAAGTATTAAAAATTACGTATCTGGAAGCTAAGATTTTTAAAAGTCAGTTGATAGGTACTGAGCATTTGCTTTTATCCATTTTAAGAGATGAAGATAATCTTGCAACACAAATACTAGACAAATTTGATGTAGGGTATGATGTTGTAAAAGAATTGCTTGAATATCAAACTGAAAACCCAATGGCACAATCAGACACAGACGAACCGGATGAAGATTCTGGAAGAATGTTTTCCGGTGGAGGTAGTTCATCAGGGTCAGGAAGGGAATCCAAATCATCGGAAAAATCCAGAACTCCTGTATTGGACAACTTTGGAAGAGACCTTACAAAACTAGCGGAAGAAGATAAATTGGATCCAATAGTTGGTCGTGAGAAAGAAATAGAAAGAGTAGCTCAAATATTGAGTAGAAGAAAGAAAAATAATCCAATTCTAATCGGTGAGCCAGGTGTAGGTAAAACTGCGATTGCAGAAGGTTTAGCACTAAGAATTGTACAAAAGAAAGTTTCAAGGGCATTATTCGGTAAGCGTGTAGAAACTCTGGATCTTGCATCATTAGTAGCAGGTACCAAGTACCGAGGGCAATTTGAAGAGCGAATGAAAGCAGTAATGAACGAGATTGAAAAATCTCCAGATGTTATTCTTTTCATTGATGAGCTTCATACAATTGTCGGTGCTGGTGGAGCTTCAGGTTCACTTGATGCTTCAAATATGTTTAAGCCGGCATTAGCAAGAGGAGAAATTCAATGTATTGGTGCCACAACCTTAGATGAATACCGTCAATATATTGAAAAAGACGGAGCACTTGCCAGACGTTTTCAAATGGTAATGGTTGACGCTACAACACCAGAGGAAACTAAGCAAATCCTTGAAAATATTAAGGATAAATATGAGGATCACCATCATGTAATCTATACTAAAGAAGCGATAGATTCATGTGTATCATTATCTGATAGATACATAAGCGACAGATTCTTGCCGGATAAAGCGATTGATGTTATGGATGAAGCAGGTGCAAGAGTTCACATTAATAACATCAATGTTCCAGAACAAATTCTCACATTAGAAGAATCTATTGAGGAGGTTAAGAAAGAGAAAAATAGGGTAGTTAAAAGTCAAAAGTACGAAGAAGCTGCCCAGTTGAGAGATAAGGAAAAGAAACTCATTGCCCAACTTGAAGAAGAGAAGAAGCAATGGGAAGAAGAGACCAGAATTAAAAGATACACCGTCGATGAAGAAAATGTTGCAGAAGTAATTGGAATGATGACGGGTATTCCTACAAAAAGGATTGCTCAGAATGAAAGCCAGAAACTTCTCAATATGAAAGATAAACTTGCTGGTAAGGTAATTGGCCAGGAAGATGCTATCAGCAAATTGACCAAAGCAATACAGAGAACCAGAGTTGGGCTAAAAGATCCGAAGAAACCAATAGGAACTTTTATATTCCTGGGACCTACGGGTGTGGGTAAAACGGAAATGGCTAAGGTTCTTGCAAATTATCTGTTCGATAAGGATGATAGTCTTGTAAGAATAGATATGAGTGAATACATGGAGAAGTTCTCGGTATCCAGGCTAGTAGGAGCACCTCCGGGATATGTAGGATATGAGGAAGGTGGACAGTTGACTGAGAAAGTAAGAAGAAAACCATACTCAGTAGTGTTGCTTGATGAAATTGAAAAAGCACACCCGGATGTATTCAATATCCTACTTCAGGTACTTGATGATGGTATTCTGACAGATGGTTTAGGAAGAAGGGTTGACTTTAGAAATACGATAATCATCATGACATCGAATATCGGGGTAAGAGATTTGAAGGATTTTGGAGCGGGAATAGGATTTTCTACTCAGTCGAAGAAGGATAATAAGGATGATGTTATGAAATCAACCATTCAGAATGCGTTGAAAAGAGCGTTTAGTCCTGAATTTCTCAATAGACTAGATGATGTCATTATCTTCAACCTGACCATCTTCATCTACATTGGCGGCGTAAATGACTGGTTTGCCGGTCAGAAACCGCAGTTCCTGATTAAGTGACTGAAATGCATGATCATCCTGATTGGGATAGGTGTTGATGGGCCGGCCGGTTTCCAGATGTTCTTTGAGGGCTTCGGCCATTTGCAGCAGCGGCCCGTACACTTTGCGATCCCCTTTGATTTGCCGCGCCAGTTTCTCG
>CAYTFO010000221.1:0-5918 GCA_964437135.1 uncultured Roseivirgaceae bacterium
TGGTGGCTAACCCTGGTTGTTATCCAACTTCCTCAATTTTACCGGTTGCACCTCTATTGAAAGAAAGTACTATTGATGACACGAGCATTATTATTGATTCTAAATCAGGAGTAACAGGTGCCGGAAACAAGCCAAAAATAAGTACACATTTTCCTAATGTGAATGACAATTTCGCAGCTTATGGGATAAAAAATCACCGCCATACAATTGAAATACAGGAAATTGCAGCCAAATATTCTGGCAAGAAACCGGTAGTCCAGTTTACACCTCATTTACTACCTGTTGATAGGGGCATATTGTCAACTATCTACACAAAACCAAAAAGGGAAGTCAATGATCATTTTCTATCAGGGGTATTTCAGGATTTTTATAAGGATGAGCCGTTCGTGAGAATTGTGGAAAAACCACCATCTATAAAACAAGTGAGGGGTTCCAACTATGTCGATATTTTTATTACATATGATGAAAGAACAAATACAATTATAACAGTAAGTGTAATAGACAATTTAATAAAAGGAGCAGCTGGTCAGGCAATTCAAAATATGAATTTAATGGCGGGAATAGCCGAAAAAACTGGTTTAACTACAGCGCCTGTTCAACCATAAGAAAAAATAATGATACGAAATATAACCAACGTAAGAGGTATAAAATGCTGGGGAGCTCACACCGGTGTAAAATCGATGAGACGTGACCTGGCACTCATTTACTTTGAGGTACCAGCAAAGGTCTCTGCAACTTTTACACAAAACCTCGTAGTTGCTGAACCTATAAAATTGACGAAGAAACACCTCGAAGAAACAGGTAATATAACCCGATTATTGGTTGTCAATTCTGGAAATGCAAATGCCATGACCGGAGAACAAGGAAAAAAAGGTGCAGAGGCAATGGCAATTGCAGCAGCTGATGAATTGGGTATAGAAACCAACGAAGTAATGGTAGCCTCTACAGGTATTATTGGAAGAGAATTTCCAACAGATGAAGTGGTTGGTGGAATAAAAGAAAATATTAAAAATCTTTCTGAAAACAGCAGGGCGGGTTCATTTGCAGCAAATGCAATTTTAACTACTGATACTTTTGCTAAAGAAGGTTTTGCTGAGTTTGAAATAGATAATAATATTATAAATATTGGAGGAATAGCCAAAGGGTCAGGAATGATTCACCCAAATATGGCAACAATGTTAGCTTTTGTATTCACAGATATAAACATCGATCAGCATCTACTGGATAAAACATTCAAGGAGGTAGTTGACGATACTTTTAACATGATCACTGTTGATGGGGATACCTCGACGAATGATATGGCCTCTATCATGTCAACAGGTCTTGCAGATAATGAACTAATATCATCCCAAAGCGACCCTAATTATAAGATTTTTAAAGAAAAGTTATTTGAAGTAATGGTTTACCTCGCAAAACTTATAATTTCAGATGGGGAAGGGGCTTCAAAATTTATTGAATACAGGCTTAGCGGAGCTAAAAATAGGAAGGATGCCAGAAAGATAGTAAGAACTGTATCTGATTCTTCACTGGTCAAAACAGCAATGTTTGGCAGAGACCCAAATTGGGGTAGAATTCTTGCAGCTATGGGAAGGTCAGGAGTGAATTTTAACCCTGATAAAGTGGATTTATTTTTGGGAAATGAAAATGAAATGGTACCTATGCTCGAACAGGGTAAACCTCTTGAATTTGATATGAATTTACTCAAAAGAATTCTTAAAAAATCTGAAATTATTATTCATCTGAAATTACGTGAAGGCCGTGCAAATGCTACGGGATGGGGTACAGATTTAAGTACTGACTACGTGATGTTTAACTCAATGTATACAACATAATTCTTTTTGATATATCAATGTTCTATCTAAAATATTAGCGAATTACTTATATCTTGGTATAACTTTTTTCCATTAAATAATCAGGCAACATCATGATGGTTGAAGACTATAAAGAACGAGCCGAGGAGCTTGTTAAAGAACATAGATATGAGGATCTATTTAGTTTTTTATCCGAACTAGATTATAATGAGCGTCTGGATATTCTCAACCATACCAGCTCAAAAAATCTTGTTCAATTATTGTCTTCAATTCAGCCAAATGAAGCATCAAAACTTCTATCCCTTTTACCATACACTCTTCAGGTTCACCTTTTAAATGAACTTGATAATGAGACAACAGCCTCAATCATCAGAGAATTTAATAGTGATGAGAAGGCCGATCTTATTAGTGATATTGAGGGTGACCCGGAGGAAATTCTAAGTACTCTAAAGCCAAAAGAGGCATTAAGTATCAGAAACCTCATCAAGTACGATGAGGATACTGCCGGGGGATTAATGATTACTGAATACCTTGCTTTCGACGAGGAACTTACTGTCGAAGAGGTCACTAATAAGCTGAGAAGAAACGCATCAGAATATGAAAAATATAATGTTCAATACATTTATGTTTTGAGTAAAGGAAAGTTTTTAGGTGTTTTAAGAATGCGGGACCTACTACTTTCAAAACCCGAAAAGAAATTATCTGATATAGTTATTAAATCTGCAAAAACTCTAAATGTAAATACTTCATTTAATGAACTAAGAGACTTTTTCTACACGTTTGATTTTTACGGTGTACCGGTTGTAAATGATAATAATAAGCTGGTTGGTATTGTTTTAAGAAAGAGTATTTTAGAAACTGAAACTGAAAAAGCAAGCCAGGAATTGTTGGAAACACAAGGTATTGTGGGCGGGGAAGAATTACGTTCTTTACCCATTTTGACTCGATCAAAAAGAAGACTTTCATGGTTAAGTGTAAATATCCTTTTAAATATTTTGGCTGCTAGCGTTATAGCTATTTATCAGGATACACTTACTTCTGTAATCGCCCTTGCAGTTTTTTTACCCGTAATTTCGGATATGAGTGGATGCTCAGGAAATCAGGCAGTTGCGGTTAGTTTAAGGGAATTGAGTTTAGGTGTAACTAAACCAATGGATATTCTAAAAGTCCTCTGGCATGAAATGTCAGTAGGAATTATAAATGGAATAGTTTTGGGAATATTGATTGGAATTGCTGCTTTCATTTGGAAATCCAATATTTATCTTGGCCTGGTTGTAGGTTCAGCATTAGCTTTAAACACAATAGTAGCTGTATCGATAGGGGGTACTATCCCATTGATCCTAAAGAGGTTTGACGCTGACCCTGCTTTAGCATCAGGACCGATTTTAACAACGATTACAGATATGCTTGGATTTTTTCTTACGCTGTCATTTGGAACAATTTTTATTAGCCATTTATAAATGGAAAAGTTTATTCATTTAAAATCTCATCATGATAAAATTTGATCTGGATGAGCTAAAAACAGAGCTTAAACTTAAGCTTCTGAATGCTTTTGAAAATAAGTTTCTT
This sequence comes from uncultured Roseivirgaceae bacterium, assembly GCA_964437135.1. Taxonomy (GTDB): domain Bacteria; phylum Bacteroidota; class Bacteroidia; order Cytophagales; family Cyclobacteriaceae; genus CAYTFO01. The sequence continues at coordinate 3,381 of CAYTFO010000221.1, forward strand.
CCTTCAGTTGAAGGTTGGCTGGGTAATATTGAGGTTGATTACATAAGACTTTATGAGCTATTTTCAAAATACGAGAAACTAAATGACAATGAATCAGATCTGGCCAGAAGTGAGCTTTTAAAATCATTGGATGAAATTCTGGAAGCTATTCATGCCAAGCTAAATGAAAATGAATTTTTGGTTTTTGAAAAATTAGCTGAGATTTCAAGAAGTCAAACTGATTCTTATAATAACTCATTAATAGTTCCTCAAATAAAGAAAAGGTTTTATTCCCAAAAGAAGGATGGAGTATTTTTAAAATTTTTTAAACTTCTAAAAAGGTCTTTATTTAAATTATCAATAATTCCAGCCAGGTTTATTAATCTATTCAGGAAGAAGAAGAGAGATATTCAATACTGGAACCATATAGTTCCTTTGAATAATCTCGTTATCTATCATTTATCAATTAAACTATCAAGATTATTTACCTATAACTATGACGATATCAATAAAGAGATAGTTCAATGGCTTTATCCATTTAAAACGAAAACAGATCAGTTTGTAGGTTTTAAAAATTTAAGCACATCAAAAGGTTATGGATCTGGTGATTTTACAATTCTTATAAAAAATGCCACTTCTAAGTACAAATCAATTTTTGAAAAGATTCTGGAACAAAAATTAGAAGACCTCGAGAATGATTTTCACAAAGTTGATACAATAGAATTGTCATCAAATAGGTTCAAATCCGACAATATTTCAAAACAATATAGTGAAGCTTTTAAGAGTAGTGTTCAACTACAATCTAAATGGCACAATACATTTAAAGCATTTATTGGGGATTGGGAATCAGATGTTGAAATCTATAAAATTAGCTTTCAAACCAAAATTGCCTGCAATAAACTGATTTTAGATCAAAATGAGAGGTTTATTTCAGTCGTAAAGAAGCCAGTAAATGAGATAAAGCAAACCATAACAAAATATGAGGACATTCTTGTTAATGGGAAAGATAGCCTTTCTAAACGATTAAAAATAATCCTATATCAGGCAAAAAAAGAACTTGACCAAAAGCTTATTCCTGATTTATGTTCTTCTGTAACCTCACAATCATTTAATAATTCCCTCGATAGACTGGAAAATTCTATAGAAAATTATATTGATCAGTTGCCTCAAAAACATATCATAGCAGATGAAAAAGGTTTAGAGTCAGGGCTAAGTTCAAAAGAACTCCATGAGATTTCATTATCAGAGTTAATTTCATTCGAAATTCTAACTTCATTCAAACAGAAAATCAAGCAGATTAAGAATGATCAGTTTTTATCTATCGAGGAAGCAACAGTTGCTTTTTTTGATCTTGATAATATTATTTTATTTGGAACAAATACGGCAATTGATCTTCTTGAGCAGGGGAAATCAGAAGAAGAATGCATTGAAATATTAAAGGATGCTATTTCCCGTTCATTTGAGAAGCTTGATAATGGTATAAATCAGATAGAAGAAGCTTTAATCGACAATAACAGTAAGATTACAGATGCAGTAAATGCATTTAACGAAGATATTTTACTTCTTACTGAAAATGAAAAAATCAGCGAACTCAATTTAAGGCTTGTTAAAGCTAAAACTCTTCAGCAGGCTAAAGAAGTAAGAGGATACCTCCTGACTAAGTTTAGAAAAACATTGCAGGAGTTTAAGACAGGTATAGTAAAAGTGTTCGACAGCTCTAAATCTGCCTTCAATTTTGTGAGATCGAGGTTTATTCTTACTGCGAAAAAACCTGTATTATCAAGGGAAGTCTCTGATTTTCTATTGGAAGCTCAGCAGGTTATTAATGAATTGCCTTCAATCTACAGACAATTATACAAAATTGAACCTCTGGATGACCTGATCCTATTTGAAGGTAGAGAGAATGAACTCCAAAAGTTAAGAACTGCCTATGAAAACTTTCTGATCGGAAGGTATTCCTCAGTAATTCTGATCGGCGAAAGGTGGGGAGGTCAAACAACTTTTATCAACTATGCAATTCGAAATATTGATTTTAAAAATCAGATTAAGCGGATCAAAATTACAAGAGAAATCAATGATGAGGGTAGGCTATTAAACCTTCTCAGTGAAATTCTTGAAATTGAGGATCTTAAGAGTTTAGATCAACTTTCAATTCTTTTGAAAGAAGGAAGAAAGCGAATACTTATCATTGAGGATATTCAGAAGCTGTTTGAAAGAAGAATCGGTGGATTTGATTTGATTAATAAATTCCTGAAGTTAATTTCTCAAACTTCAAGAGATACATTTTGGATAGTTTCAATAACTCAATATGCATGGGGTTATCTAAATAAAGCCATTCATATGAGTGATCTATTTAGTTACCCTATTCAAATGGAGCCTCTAACAGATAAACAACTTATTGAGATTATTCATAAAAGAAATCGAATAAGTGGATTTGAAATACTTTTTGAACCTACTGAGGAAGATCTTTTGAGTAAGAAATATCTGGCGATGAACCCCAAACAGCAACAGGAAAAATTAAAAAGAGAGTACTTTGAAAAGTTGTGTTCGTTTGCCAAA
>CAYTFO010000222.1:0-3940 GCA_964437135.1 uncultured Roseivirgaceae bacterium
GGCAGGGGCCGTGTTCACAGGATTAGAATCCGAGAAAATCAGGGTGATACATCATTTCGAATCATAGTGGATGAAAACACTGATCCGGATGATGAAGAAGCAGCATTCGTACAGGTACAGTTTTTGGAAACTTTTGGCAATCCGGCTCCCATCCCACCAACTGCTATTCTTGCCCTGAAACAATCCCTTCCTGAAAAAAATCGTAACCGGTACGTTTACACTCCTCTGACATTTGAGGGTGGAGCTTCACCAGCAGGAGAAGTTTACAATGTAGGCATAACTTTCCTAAAAGCTGATGGCACACCAATTGGTGATGTCGTAACCAGGGACGTGATTGTGGAAATGAAAGACGATGAAGATGCGGTCTAACTGGTGGATACTTCAATCCGAAGTCTCGACGGAGGACAAAGCTGGGAGCTGCAAGCGAAAATAGCCACAGATGGAACGCCGGTTCTAAGTGTTATTACTGAATTTGAAGGTCCGTTTGAGGGTCCTGCACCGATCACTACTAAACTGAGTTTGAAACAAACCGGCGAAGAACCCGGTGGAGTAGTTGTTTATACAGCAACCATAGCGTTTCAGGATGGCAAATCTCCTTTGGGCTATAAGTACGGAACTACCACGACAATTGTCTACCAGTTTGGCATCGGAACCCGGTCTACAGCTGGCAATGCTAAACAAAAGGCTGAACTATTATAGCCAAAGTTCATAGAATATAAAAAAACCTGATTCCTTAGAAATTCCTCTGAAGTATTTTTCAGGGGAGGTAGGAGAATCAGGTTTTTTTATTGAATTTGTAATTACTGAGATCTTTATGTTGGCTGCCACCTCCTCAGGATAAAACTATATGACACACTTTACTGAATATAACCACGGAAAACCCGTAGCTAACAAAATCTTCCTCATCCACGACTTCTACTTAGCTACGCTTCCTCACTCCCTCCCTGGTGTCCAGGGCGCTCCTGCAGCTTTCAACTTAGCTTCATACTCTTCCATCGCTGCCATAAAACCCTTAAGGTTAGCATCGAATGATGACAAGCCTGCCTCAGCAATCTCTATATTTCGTTTTTGAGTCGTAGTGGGTTCCTGGGTTGTGTTCCAGTGTCCATAAATCACCTGCCCAACTCTTCCTGCAATACCCGGAACCGAAGACTCATCGTACTGACCTTTAATCTGATCTCCATATAACTGCTGTCGTAAATCAGCCAGACTTCTGTTTAGTTTTTCCCAGGTTTCAAATAAATCAGGACTTGCAGAAGATGTTTGTTTGATTGCCTCCTTCATATATCTCAATTTTTCAGAAGATTCTCCAAGCGTTCTGCCATATCCAGAAATAATTCTGGACATATCTCCAGCTTTTTTCATAAATGCGACTGTCTCCTCATAATTATCCTGAACGGTAGCATTGGGAGCCGCTTTTACCATAAATTGTTTCTTTTCACCCTGTGGTTGCAATTGACCTCCTGCCAAAATAAACATTTGAGCAGAATACTTACCCGGAGCAACCAATGGTCCCTGTGGATCTCCTACCCAGGGAGGTTTAAAAGCTGGCTGCGACAATGATATAGGATCTGGAGCGGGTAATCTCAAATCCCAGGTTACCTGATGAACACCCTCTTTTGACGGTACCTGAATCCATCTCAGGGGTTGATCGCCCTCATCACTGATCAATACCATCATTGATGGTTCTGATTCAAGATTCTCTTCTCTTAATTGATCCCATCCCGGAAAGGGCACATCCATATCAGGTGACAGTTGCTTTTCTTTTTCCAGTCTTTCCGACTTCTTCGTTTTTGGAATCTCTTTGACATAACAGGTGATCAAAGCTCCAAACTCGGGGTTAGGGGCTTTATAACTGTACGAACTCTGAGAAGGCATCCCTTTGGCCTGCATGGGCACATTTGGAATGTACCACCATGCATCTTTTGCTACTACAACCGTATTGTTCATGGAACCGGCAGTTTTGCTTAACTCACGCAAAGGAGTGTAGTCATCCAGAACATAAATTCCACGTCCAAAGCTTCCGCCAATTAATGCTCCGTTTCTTTCATGAATTTCCAAATCTCGGAAAGAAATGGTCGGAACTCCTGCATTTAACTTAATCCAGTTTTTACCCATATTCGGAGAGAAATACAATCCATATTCCGCAGCAATGAATAAGAGATTAGGGTCCTCATAATCCTGCTTAATGCCCCAAACAATCGTTTCAGCAGGAAGATCTCCCACTATCGAGATCCATGAACTACCATTATCCCTGCTCATAAATAAATAGGGCTTGTAGTCTCCGATTTTATGTGCGTCAGCAGATACGAACAAAGTATTGGCCTCATGCTGAGAAGCCTCTATATCATTGATAAATGACAATGCAGGCACTTTTGGAAGAGCGGACATTTTCTTCCAGGTTTCCCCGTCATTCAAACTAGCATATAGCATTCCATCATCCGATCCGGTGTAGAGTATTCCTTTCTGAACTGTTGATTCAGCTATCGAAGTCAGGGTTGCATATTTGGACATGGCGCCATTATCATACAAAGAACTAATGCCCGGCACATTATCCATCATTTGCAACTCGTACCTGTTTTTATTGGTCGTCAGATCTTTACTGATCGGGCTCCATGAATTGCCTTTATCCGTGCTTTTCCAAAGTCTTTGCGAACCAAAATATAAGGTCGAATTGTCATGAGGACTGATGATCACCGGGCTGTCCCAGTTGAATCGCTCCGCAGGATCATCCGGTCCGGGTTGTGGCTGAATGTTGATCACTTCCTGGGTCTTTCTGTCCAATCGATGCAACAGCCCACCCTGAATTTCCATATACACAGTATTAGGAGCTTCCGGATCAAAAGCTGCATCATAACCATCTGCACCGAGCGGTATATACCAGTCACGATTTAGCACTCCCTCAGTATTGGTTGTTTGACTGGGCCCAATAAGCGTTCCCAGGTCCTGAGCCCCCGCGACAATATTGAAATACGGGGTTGCATTATCGACTGCAATTTTATAAAACTGAGAAATAGGAAGATTAGGAAAATGGCGCCACTTTTCACCGCCATCAAAACTTTCATACAAACCTCCGTCTGTACCTGCAATTAAATGTTTTCCATTTGTTGGATCTATCCAGAGTGCATGGTTATCGCTATGCTTTTCTCTTCCATTACCCAGATAATCAAAGTTCTTCCCACCATCCTTTGTTACATGTAAAAAAACATCCATCTGATAGATCAAATCCGGATCTGTGGGTGAGGCTTCTATTTCCTGATAATAATGTGGGCCTGTTCCTCCGGAAGTATAACTGTTTTGCTTTTTCCAGCTCTCCCCTTTATCTGTTGAAAGATAAAACCCTTTGTTAGCCGCATCCGATTCGATGGTAGCATATACCAGATTAGGGTTGGAAGGGGTAACCGCCAGACCAATTTTACCCATGTCTGCGTTGGGAAGACCTTTTGTGATTTTTCGCCAGGTAGTTCCTTTGTCTTCGGATTTGTATATCCCGGATTGCGGGCCCCCGGCCAGCAAAGACCAGGTATGTCGTCGCCTTTGGTAGGCAGCAGCATACAGAATATCCGGATTGGACGGATCAAATTCCACATCCGTCACTCCTGTATTTTCATCTATCTGTAGTGAAAGGGTCCAGGTTTTGCCTCCATCTATCGATTTGTATAAGCCTCTTTCACCTCCGGCAGACCATAAAGGACCTTCCGCTGCAACATATACTGTACTACTGTTTCTCGGATCGATCAAAATTTTACCAATATGCTCGGATTTTGGCAAACCCATATTTTTCCATGACGAACCTCCATCCAAACTTTTATAAACACCATCTCCCCAGGCTACGTGTCTCCCGCTTACATTCTCACCGGTTCCTACCCAAACTATAGATGGATTATTGGGATCAATGGCGACATCCCCTATTGAATAAGAAGGTTGATCATCGAAGATA
>CAYTFO010000222.1:3950-5884 GCA_964437135.1 uncultured Roseivirgaceae bacterium
GAAGATAGGCATCCAGGTTGTGCCACTATTGGTAGTTTTCCAGACACCACCTGAACCCACTGCTACATACCATGTACTGGGATCAGAGGAATGTATTGCAATATCCGCAATTCGGCCTCCCATCAGGGCCGGTCCGATTTCACGAAACTTTAGACCCTTGGCAGCCTCTTTTAAAGCGTCCAGGTTTTGGCTGAAGGATGGAGAAGCCACAAAAAATGTAGTAATAATAAGAAAGATTGATTTTTTAAGATTCATCATATACTGAGGTTTAGTCTTACACGATTGGTAAATGTTAACCTCAATTTACGCAAGAACTTGTAAATCCCTGAGATAATTACAGGATCGGAATAAAGTCTATTTTATCCGTCCTTTTACTTCTGCGGATTTATATTTAGGAGTGAAAGCAGGATTCCCAGAAGTGGATTTTTCACTATCGTATTTGTGGTACTCAATCCGATATTTGAGAAAATACCTTCTGTTCTTTAGTCGCAGTTCATCGATAATGATACATTGCTTTATTTCTTCGCTATATCCGGTATTTTTATCCAGAATTCTGAATCCGGAAATTTGTTCACTGGAATCATCACCTGTGAGTTTCACGTAGCTTTCACGATCTATAAAATATCTGCGGGGAATAATAATCTGACGTTCTTTAAATACGCCAAAATGATGCTGAAGGACATCTTTAGCAGAATATTCAAAAAATAAAGTAACTAACAAAATCAAAAACATGCCTAAATATAGTCTGATTAGATTTGAAAGCAGTGAAGCAGAGGTTATGTGCCCTTGTTGGTGTTCTCACCAACAAGCAAAACCTGTCAGGACCTGACTTGCTGATTATGGCTTTTATTCCGTAGATATTATTAATAAGGATATTCTAATCATACTTTCTTTCCACATCACCAAGAAAAGTGAATGTGCTGTTGGTGAAAACACCAACAAAGGATAAACGTCTATGTAAGAATCGAAGCTTTTTTTTGTGGGGAATTGATTTAAATACATTTCGTTAGCCCACTTTATGCAATGTTTAGTTCGTTGTTCAGGAGTTCTACTTTAAAGTTAACCTTAGCTTTCAATGCCTCAAATACCTTCAATATAGTTTCAATAGTTACATTTTTAGCATTGTTTTCAAGTTTTGAAATTTGTGATTTCTTTACACCAATTAACTTACCAAGTTGCTCTTGAGTTAAGTGACGTTCTTTGCGAGCTATCTTGATCATATCTCCTATAAGTTCAAGTTTCAGTTCAAATTCATATTGATCTCTTCTTGGGGTTCCAATCTTACCAATTAGTAAATCCTGGGCTTCATCTAAAGTGTATGATTTCATTTTCTTTTCTTTTTGTGTTCAAAGTATTCAATTCTGATTTGTTCCGCTTTCTCTATTTCTTTCGGACTAACTTTATCTGTTTTCTTGACAAAACCATGAGTTCCACAAACCAATGTCATTTGGTTGTTCTCTTTGTCCCAAAAAGCTAGAACTCGATATTGAAGTCCTGCATACTTGGTTCGGAATTCCCAAATGTTCTGATTTAACTTTTTAAAAAGTCTGGGATCATTCAAAATTTGAGCTTTACGAATATTGTAGAATATCTTATCCTGAACTTTATCATTTTGGCTTTTGATAAACTGGAATGCCTCTTCCAATAAGCTGATCTCAAACTTTTTATCCACTAAATCTACATTGTATACTACAAGACAAAGTTAGGAAAAGTTTCAATAAACGGAAACTTTAGCCCATGAATGATTGAAGTAATGAAGGCTGACTTCACAAACAGTTCGTGGAGATGCTCCGGGTTAAAACTTCTGAAATATCTCTACTATCTTAAACCCATCTACAAGTCGCTAGGTGCCTTTGTTGGTGTTCTCACCAACAAGCAAAACCTGTTAAGGCCGGACTTGCTGATTATGGCTTTTATTCCGTAAGATATTATTA
>CAYTFO010000223.1:0-5818 GCA_964437135.1 uncultured Roseivirgaceae bacterium
ATCTGTGTCAATGCTTATTTCACCACTCATCAGTTTTGGTAAAAGTGTATTTCTCCAAGTTTACTAGAGTTACCTATTCCAAGTTCAGCATTTTCATTTTTATCATATTACACAAGAATCAACTACACTATCAATCAGAAATATTCATTTCAGCTAAGTGGACGTGCGGATGGTTCATCTAAGTTTAGTGAAGAAAATAGATTTGGTTTTTTCCCCGCAGTTTCTGCCGGATGGAATATTTCTAACGAGCCATTTCTTAGTAATAACAACACCATTAGTTTTCTAAAGCTAAAAGGAAGTTATGGTATTGTAGGTAATACTCCGGATGCTGATTTTCTTTACCGTACAAACTACTTCAACATTTTTTATGGAAATGATCAGGGATTAAGACTTGCCAACCTTGCAAACTCAGAATTAAAATGGGAATCAACTGCACAATTAGATATTGGAATTGATTTTGGTTTATTTGGAGATCGTCTATCGGGTAGTTTAAACTATTACAATAAGGAGACAACAGATTTAATCTTCCCTGTACCCGTCTCACAAAGCAGTGGATTTACCAGTGTCTTAAAAAATGTTGGGACTCTCACAAATTCAGGGATCGAATTTGCAATTAGCACACTGAATTTTGATAGGGATAACTTCAGCTGGACTACAGATTTTAACATCTCAACCAATGTGAATGAAATCACTGATTTGGGCGGAGAAAGACTTATTTCAGGTGTAAATGCTTTCCTCGAAAACCAAACAGCCGGAGCTTTCTTTTTACCGGAATATCTGGGTGTAAATCCTGATAATGGCAAAGCAATCTATGCTGATGCAGATGGGGGTGAAACTGAAGATTATAATGAAGCCCTTGAAAATGGGAGACGAGTGTTAGGAAATCCTAACCCTCGCATGTTTGGTGGGCTTACCAATATAATTGGCTTCGGCAATTTTGAATTGAATTTCACCTTCCAGTTTGTCAATGATGTAGATATCTACTGGGAAACTGGTGAGTTTATTGCTAATAGTGGATTTGGACTTTATGGACAAACCAGAGATCAAATAGACAGATGGTATCAGGAGGGAGATGTAGTGGAAAACCCGAAAATTGATCCTAGTACTGAAAACACCAACCCTTCAAGTCGATGGTTAGTGGATGGTAGTTATATTCGACTGAATACGCTCTCTTTCTCTTATATTTTTCCATCAAATGTTACAGAAAAACTTGGTCTGAGTTTCTTTAGCATTTACATCGGAGGGCAAAACCTGTTCACAATCACAGATTATCCGGGTTATGATGCAGATGTTGGATTTGTAGAATCCGGAGGCGGGGCTATTTCTCAAAATATTAATAGAGGTTTAGACTTTTTTACCGCACCACAGCCCAGAATTTATACAACAGGAATTAAAATTAGCTTCTAATCATGAAAAGTATTTTTAATAAAATAGTATTATTCAGCAGCATCATTCTACTGGGAGCCTGTTCAGAACTTCTTGACATAGAGGCAGAAGGAACCATAAGTGGTGACATCCTAACTAATGAAGAAAATATACAACAAGTTTTAAATGGCGCTTACTACAATTTTGGAGGTATTGCTGATGGAGTTGATGGTGGTGAACTTGTAGCTGGTGATTTTATATTAATACCCACACTTCTTGCAAGACGAGGTGGGGATGTATTCTCTGAAATCAGATGGGAATTTGTTTTGGCACCACCCTCCTACCAGGATTTTGTAAATAAAAGAATTCTAAACACAAACGGGAGAGTCGCTCAAAACTGGAGAAGAGCATATGAAACCATCAACATGGTAAACAATATTTTGGCCAATATTGACAATGTTGAAGATGAAACGCAAAGAAGGAGAATAAGAGGCGAATCTCTGGCGATAAGAGGAATTCTATACTTTGAAATGGTCAGGTTATGGGCTCCTCATTACAATGCAGACGGAGTTAATCCTGCATCAGATCCTGCGATTCCTTTAAGAATTGACCCAATTACTGATATAAATGAGATCCCTGAACTTTCCGCAGAAGATATTGAAACTATAGACGCTGTTTATAATCAGGCTGAAGAGGATCTGGTAAATGCTTCAACAGCATTAGAATCATTTGGTAAAAATGAAGATAGGCTAAATTATTATGCTTGTCAGGCATATTTAATGCGACTTCATCTTCAAAAAGGTGAATACAGCGATGCTTTAGATGCAGCAAATGAAATCATTAATTCCGGTCAATATAGTCTTGCAACAACACCATTGGATGCATTTAATAACTCAACCAATAGCTCTGAAGATATATTTGCAGTTCAGCAGACTCTGGCCAATAATGCCGGTGACAGAACTACAGGAATTGGTGTTACTGCTTTTGTAAGTTCACTAACTGAAAGCGGACTGGGTACTCTGGGTATTTTTAGGTCCTCATTAAATACCCCGTTTTTATTTAACAGCCCAAGATATGCTTCTATCGATCAACGTTATGGTATTGATTTGAGTGTTAATGATAATACTACCGCAGATCAGATCAAAACATCATTTTATAGGAATCTTGCCAACAATTCTGATGAGTTATTATCCTACTCCAAATATTCCAGAGGGGATTTTGTATTACCGATAGTGAGACTTTCAGAGATTTATTTATCAAGAGCAGAGGCTTCATTCGAAGTTTTAGGAGCAAATTTTGATGGACAGACATTATCTGATCTTAATGCGACAAGAACAAGGGCTGGACTTCCCGCTCTTCTGGCATCAGATTTTGCAGATGAGTTTGCCTTTTTTGACAGTCTTACATTGGAAAGAAACCGGGAACTGATCTACGAAGGTCATTTACTTCACGACCTGAGAAGATGGAGAGTTTTTGGAGACAATTATCAAATCGGAACCAATTTTGGTGGAGAAGTTGACCCATGGGATGAAGATCTTATTCTTCCAATTCCTCAATCTGAATTGGATGCCGGGGATTTTGAAGATTAATTATGTGAGAAGTAGTTATGAAATCAATACTTGCGATTCTTGCAGCTACTGTATGGATTAGTATTTCCGAATTTGTAAGGAACGAGTTTCTTTTAAAAAATTACAGGATAGATCATTATCAAAATCTTGGATTGACCTTCCCTTCTGAACCAATAAACGGAGCAGTTTGGGGTTTGTGGTCATTTCTATTTGCAATAGGGATTTACAATATCAATAGAAAGTTTAATTTACTATCAACAACACTGATTGCATGGTTTGTCGGGTTTGTATTGATGTGGGTTGTAACATGGAATATGATGGTATTCCCACTTGGAATTCTAAGTTTTGCTATTCCTTTGAGTCTTCTGGAAGCTTACTTAGCTACTTTTATTATTGAAAAAATTGCCCCCAAATAAAAAACCCTGAGGAGACGAAGCCTCAGGGTTTTGGGTATTTATAACTTGTTTTCTTTTATTTCTTATTTCTCAAGACCGTTTTTAATCTTGAATCCTTGATACATTTCCTGGAAATCCTCAACATCTGGAGACATTTCAATGGCTTCCTGATATTTAGTCATTGCGTCAAGTAACAAATTGTTTTCTTCAAAGAATGAAGCATAGATTAATTTGTTAAGTGGAGAATCCTCAGAAATTTCATTCTTCAATGAGTTGTAGTTTGTAACAACTTCTTCATTTTCCTCAGCTGACATCTTCTTGATTCCGACATTCTTAGATACTACTTCTTCATCAGACTCAAGTTTTACAGCTACTAGATAAAAATTGTTTTCATTTTGAAGCTGCTCGTTTGAGAAGTCAATAGCAATAGTATTACCAGTTACAGTTTCTTCATAAATTACGTCATCAAAAATATTCGATACAGTAACTATATAAGAAGTATTCTCATCAGATCCTTCTGGTCCAATCCATTCGATAATTGCATTATCACTTATGATATCAACTCTGTCTGGTAGCAGAATCGAGATATCTTCACCACCGGCAGCTCTTTCAGTAGCCCCGGTTGCATTCATTCTTGCAGCGTAGCTATTGTTTTGTCCGCTCATTTTGCTTGCGATAAATTGCGCATATCTATTTGCCATAGAATTGTCTTTCGCTGCAATCTTGCTCTCCAGAGAAGAAACTTTGATAGTTCCTGATTCTCTTACTTCTAAAGTTTTTCCGGTTTTATGCATCAGACCTATGTATGATCCATTACCGACAATCAGTTCATCATCTGAATTAATTGTAGCTCCTGTTTTAAGAACCACAGTCTCAGTTGATCCTGCTTTTTTCACCTTGTTTTGACCCTTATTTGCCAAAACTTTAAAAGAGTAACCTTGTCCGTAGGTTACAAATGCTGCTAATAACAGCATACATGTTAATAAAATTGAATACGTCTTTTTCATAATATTCCGCGATTTAGTGGTTTCGTTAATTTTTATATTCGTCTTTAAATTAATCTGCTCTAAAAAGTTCTCTTCGTCCTTCTTTAGTAAATGAATTTTTGACTACCCCGTAAAATACTTCCAACCCATCACCAGAGATCGCAACTGCAAGTGTTGCCAGTCCTAGCTCTAGCACAAAGTTGTAGGTATCAAAAACCCAAACTGTAAAGAACAATAATCCTGCCAATTCCAGTAATTGTATCAATTTTGTTACCCCATCATACCATTTTGGGATTCTTTTATAGATCAAACTGAAAAAAGCTAAGTTTAATACAGCAATTATTATGCCAATAATGGCTTCATAATTATCACTTAAATGATTAATATAGTCTTCATTAAGAATCATTGAAACAATATTGGCCCAAATCACCCCTCCGTACATGTCAGGTAATGTTCTTCCTACATAATTGGCATTAAGCGGCGTGATATATTTATCCTCAAAGTTTTTTCTATCTCCAAGCTGCTCACCAAGAAATGCAAATATCACTATCTTTCCTGTTATCATTTCAGGAATGTAGTTTCCAAGATAAACATCGGGAACATCCAGTGCATAATACTTAGTACCAAATTTTGTGGCACCAAAATCAAGAACATTGCCTTTAAAGTTGATCAATTCACTATCATTATCTCTGGCTAAAAATCTTTCAACTTTTTCAGGAGCATAATACTTTGTAATCTCTACTGCAAGCGCTCTATGCTCAACTCCATGCACATCCATATTTGGCCAGAACTGACGGCAGAATTTCAAATCGCCCTGGTCTTTTGCATAAGTATCTAATGTTGCAAATCCATTGGAGGTAGCATATTGATTGAAGAATTCCCATGAATAGGAAACAGAATCAATGGTATTTTCATCTCCTTCTATTTCCGGATCATCTAATACATGCAGTTTGCTTGCTAATACAACATTGGTTCTTTCAGAAGCTCTCATAAGTGCATCAGCAAGCATGATATCACCAAGTGTGTCTTCTTTAGGGTATCTGAAAAATGTATCGAAGCCCATTACAGCAGGATAAAATCTGCTAATGGAATCAATCATCATTGCTAAACTGCCTCTGGATTCATTTGCAATATTTACCATCACAATTCTGTCATCGGCTACCGGATCATAACGCAACTGTGAAAAAACCACATCTGTCATCTGCATTTCTCCTAATGCATCTCCAACAGGATCAAAAATATCAAAGATTCTGAAAGTGGTAACTTTACTAAAAAGGAACATTAGACCGAAAATGAATAATGTTGCAAATAGCACGTCGATCCAAAACTTACGGGTAAAGAGCATATTAAATAGGTTTAGATGATGCTTAAATTTCTTTTATTTTGAGCTTAAATAATAACTTTAACGATTAAAGTTTAATACTTAAAATTAGAAAAATTTAACTTTTTATTGAAATCAATCAATTTCAGCCCAAATAAAACAATAAAAATGCAAAATTCAATA
>CAYTFO010000224.1:0-2427 GCA_964437135.1 uncultured Roseivirgaceae bacterium
CATCATGTCGGAGAAGAACCGAGACAAGATCCCCGCGGCGATTAAGAGGCCCACCAAGAAGAAGCCCAAGGATAAGCCCAAGAGACCCTTGAGTGCATACGTATGTGCTATCCAGTGATGCTGGGGTATGGCTGTTGGGATCGATTTTTCAGAGCTCACATTATTGCTGTTTGTTCCTCGGCATCCTTCCAATTCTCAGAATTTCTTATTACAATATCTTTTATTGCCGTTTCTCGGGAGTGTTTTACTAAAGGAACCTTAATATATTGCCAGCCTTCAACTGGCTTTAAAATTCTATTTCTTTCAATCCATCCATGCCGAATAAACTGTGGAGTATCAAATATAACGAAATGATCTGACTTTTTAATTAAAGCAAAATACCCTAAATATGGAAAGAAATAGGGTTGCATTACTGCTAGTCTCATAATTCCTTGATAATATTTACAATTGATTCTGCTACCTTCAATTCTAATTTGGGATATATTGGCAAGCAAATGACTGAATCAGCCAATTTGTTTGAATTAACAAGATTAGTTGGACGGGATGACTCCAATCCTCGATATGATGGAAAACTACTAATTAAAGGATAGAAATATCTTCTTCCATATATATGATTTCTTTTTAGATGCTCGTATAGCTCGTCTCTTTTAATACCAAATTCTATTTCATCAATAAATATTGGGAAGTAACTAAAATTATAATTTTCAATATTGTTATTTTTTTCCAGTAATCTAATGCCCTTAACTGCTTTTAATCCTGAATAATATATATTAGCGATTTCTTTTCTCTTTCGGATATTAAAATTGTAATTTTTAAGTTGCAATAATCCTAATGCAGCTTGCATCTCATTCATTTTAGAATTAATTCCAGGGGCCATTACTTTCGTTTCCCCTGCAAATCCAAAGTTTTTCAAAAAATCAATCCTTTGTTTAGTTTTTTCATCATGGCAAATAATTGCTCCTCCTTCCATTGTATTGAAGGGCTTGGTTGCATGAAAACTAAGTGTGGATAAGTCACCCCAGTTCAATAAACTTGCCTCTTTGTATTTTACTCCGAAAGCATGTGCCGCATCATAAATGACTTTTAAACCATATACGTCTGCTATTTCCTGAATCCTTTCTACTTGGCATGGATTTCCATATACATGAACCGGAACAATGGCAGTTGTTTTTGGAGAAATTGCAGCTTCAATTTTATCTGGATCAAGATTTCCGTAAACCGGATCCACATCTGCAAAAACAGGTTTCAAATTATTCCACCAAAGTGAATTTGTTGTAGCTACAAAGCTGTAAGGTGTTGTAATAACCTCTCCGGTTATTTTAAGTACCTGTAATGCTGTTAAAAGTGCAAGTGTGCCATTTGCAAAAAGTGAAATATATTTCACACCAAGAAAATCAGACATTTCCTTTTCAAGCAATTGATGGTACTTTCCATTGTTTGTAAGAATTTTACTTTGCCAGATGTCTTCAAGTAAGGGTATAAAATCTTTAAGATTTGGAAGGACCGGCTGAGTCACAAAGATATTTTTAGTTTTAGCCATTTTTAGTCCTATTAAATTGATTAATAATCATTTGTTTAACTTCTTGATAATCTTTTTGGTGAATTAATTCACAAAATAAAAGGGGAACAAGGAAACCCAAGGATAGCAATAAAAGGAGATTAATTATTTCACTAAAAGGCAAAATGCGGTAAACTAAATACATCCAAAGACCATTTAAAAATGACATAATTAAGGATGGAAAAATATCTAATATTTGTTCTCTAACAGAATAGTTAATAAGTTTTCCCGACCAATAGCTATTAATATAATATCCAGCAATAGAATTCACAATCATACCTATTATCATAATTTTAATACCATAAAAAATTCCAATAAGTATGACTGGGATTGCCAATAATTTCTTTATTATTTCAATTTTAAGGAACAAATCAGATCTACCTTTTATCTGTAAAATATTCAAGTTTAAGGAATGTAAGGGATATAACATTCCTGCTAGACAAAGAAGCTGTAAATAAGTTATAGATGAACTCCATTTCTCACCTATCAATGTTATAACCAAGGGTTCTGAAATAGCTGCCAAGCCAAACATTGAAAAAAAGGTAAAAAACATTGTTGTCCTGAGAAGTTTTTTATAATTCTTTTTTAACCTTTCATTTTCATTCTGCATTTCTGATAAAACTGGATAACTAACTCTACCGATAACCTGTGTTATGTTTTCAGATGGAATTGAAGAGAATTGTTTTGCTCTTGTGTAAAATCCAAGTTCCTGAGCAGAGAAAAACTTTCCGATAATAATAAGATAAACATTACGATATACGGTATCAATTAGTCCGCTTATTAATAATTTATATCCAAATGAAAAAAGATCTTTAAAGGAATCAAAACTAAAGGCTAAAACAGGTTTCCATGTGCTCCAAGACCATAAA
>CAYTFO010000224.1:2437-5690 GCA_964437135.1 uncultured Roseivirgaceae bacterium
ACCAAATCCCCGTAAAGCTAAAAAAATTCCTAACAAGCCAGAAAGTATTGAGGAAGTAATGGAGATTTTTGTTTGCAATTTGAAGTTTATATTTTTTGTAAGAATTGTTTGTTGAATTATCATTAAAGAATCAATTATCAGCACCAATGAAAGAACTTTCACTATATTTATTAATTCTGGCTCATTGAAAAATGAGGCAATTGCCGTCGAACTAATAAAAAAAACAGAATATAAAACTAATGCGATTGCTATGTTGTAATAGAAAACTGTTGAAAAATCGATGTTTGTACAGTTTTGCTTTCTAATTAAAGCTGATCCAAATCCACTATTAATAAAACTTGTAGAAATAGAAATTAAAATGGTTATCATTCCAATCAATCCAAATTCCTCTGGAATTAATAGTCTTGCAAGAACAATACCTATAATGAAGGTAATGCCTTTTTGAGCGAGATTATCTATTATACTCCATGAAAGACCTGAGAATGTTCTTTGACTTAGACTCAAATAATCTAAATAAAATGATTTAGTTGATTATCCTGTAATATTTTAGGAAAAAACGTATATATGTAAATCAATTAATTATGATACTCTGATCCATAGAGGTATCCATAACGGTAACCATAATTATAGTATCTGTAACCTGTCCGATAAGTTCCTTTTATCCTTAGGTCATTAAAAATTACTGCTAGGTTTTTTAATTCCTTTTTAACTTTCACCTCATTTATCAACTCAGACACATCTTTAGAGCTATAGTTTTGCCTAACTAAAAAAAGATTTGCATCGGATTTGAGTCCTATTAAAAGCGAATCTATTACAATGCCAAAGGGAGGTGTATCAAAAATAACCATATCAAATGTATCCCTTGCTTTGTTTATAAATTCTTCCATTTGCATGGTTTCCAATAATTCTGCCGGATTTGGGGGAATAGGTCCTGAGGGGGCTATATATAAATTTGAAATCTCTGTGGTTTCAATTATATCATCGAAATTTGCATTCCCAATCAAGTAGGTACTAATGCCTTTTTTGTTATTTAAATTGAAAACTTTATGGATTTTTGGTTTTCTTAGATCCAAACCAACCAGGAGTGTTTTTTTACCCGCCAGGGCAAAAATGGTAGCAAGGTTGAGGGAAACAAATGTTTTTCCTTCTCCACTTATGGTTGAGGTAATAGTAATTAATTTTTCATCCTTTTCTCTTAACAGATAGTGTAAATTTGTTCTCAAACCCCGGAAGGATTCTGCAAGTGCTGAACGTGGGTTTTCGAATACCGGTATTTCACCTGTTGTACTGTGTCCAATATGAGCAATTATGGGTATGTGTAGTTTGTTTTCAATATCCTTTCTTGAGGTAATTTTATTATTGGTGATATCCAAAAGGAAGAGTATGCCAATCGGAAGTCCCAACCCAATGATTAATCCAATCATATAGTTCATTCTTGATTTCGGAGCTGTTCTGCCTGCATTTTCCGGTCTTGCGATGTCTAAAATTTTATTATCCGCCACATTGGATGCTCGTGCTATGGCTGCTTCAGCTCTTTTTTGGAGTAGATAAGTATAGATCTGGTCGTTTACATTATATTCTCTTTCAATAGAAATCAATTCCCTTTCTGTAACTGGCAATTTTTGTAAATCGTTTTCCGCTTTTAACAGTTGTTTTTGTAGTTCGTTTTTTGCTATTGTATTGTTTTCAATCAGACCTTCAATATTATCCACCAATGCAGACCTTGTATTTTCTATTTTAGCTTCAATTATTTCAAAACGTTGATTACCTCGTTGAACCGTAAATAGCAGTTCTTCTTTCTCAGAAATTAGTTCATTGAGCTGCTGAATCAGATTAGCTAACAGAGGATCGTTTATATCCACTGTAGTTGGAGCAACCACTGTATTTAAATTGTTTTTATCCTGAATATAATTTTTAAGAAAGGTATAATAGCGTTCTTGCAAATTTAATTGAGCTAATTCTCTCTCTAATCTTTCCAATCGGTTATAGGCTATTGTACCCTCTTTTGAAACATCAATCAAGCGATTACTTAGCCGAAATTCCTGCAAATTCATTTCCGCCTGCTGCAAGGAGTCATCCAATATTCCCAATTGCTGATCAATAAAATCTACGGTATTATTAGCAGTTTGATTTTTTTCTTCCAAGCCTATTTGAATATAGACTTGCATTAATTTATTTAGGTAATTTGCTTCCTGTTCAGCATTGTACCCGGAAGAATTTAAGAATAGAATACTTCCCCTTCTGTCATCATTTACCTCAATGTTTAATCGAGACCTGTATTGGTTTGTGAGACTGTTCAGGGAATTAAAAATGAAATAATAACTATCATAGCCTGGTGGATTGAAGTTTACGGGATCTTTCAGGTAAAGTTTAAAATTAAACGGGTCTGATTCAAAAGCTTGTCCATATTGAACAATCTCATCTATGTCATAATTGTCGTCAATAATAACTCTGTATTTTTCTTTTGAAAATAACTCAACTTTAACCCTATAACCATTTATGTTTGTTTTAGATGTATCAGGTATGACAAAAAAGGGTGCATTATTATATTGATAATTTTCTTTTAAGCCGCTTCTGCCTACTCCGATGTATGTAATGTTAAAATCAAGTTCTTTCAAAGCTCTTTGGGTTAATGAATATGATTTCAATATCTCCATCTCATTCATTACCAACTTCTGAGTACGGAATATTTCCATACCAGGGATGAGATTTTCATATCCTGTTAATCCTCCACTTCCCCGGTCATTTTCACTCACGATTAAAGAGGCTCTGACTTCATACACCGGTTTTGTATATCGAGTAACCAGGAAAGCCACTGCCAGGGAAACAAAAACCGAAATAATGATCCAATACCAGTTTGCAAGGATGAGGAAAAAGTATTTTTTTAGATCTATGCTATCCTCCTGGATCTGAGGATAATTCCAGTTTTGGTTTCCGGGTGGATATTGTTGAGGATTGTTTTGATTCACAGTAAGACTTTTGTTTATCTGGTTAAACTGATTATAAGCACGGTTAAGGACAATACGCTTGAGAGTGCACTTACAAAGAACATATAATCTGAGGTAGTTTCCCGGAAAAGGGTACTTCTTAGGGGTTCTACATAGATGATGTCGTTGGGTTGAATGTAGAATTCGGTGGTTCCTACAATGTCCTTATTCGTAAGATCCACTCTGAATACTTTGTTTCTGTTTCCTTCCGGGCGAAGAATGACCAGGTTTTCCCGGTTTCCGTTGTAGGTAATGTCTCCTCCCAG
>CAYTFO010000225.1:0-5677 GCA_964437135.1 uncultured Roseivirgaceae bacterium
TTGCTTACTGTTACTGTGTAAGTACCTGCTGCAAGACCTGTGAATTGGTTCGTTGCAGAGGTCTGATCTGGAGCTCCAGTTACCATACTTCCAATGTAAAGATTATAAACAGGAGTTGCTCCACCATTTGTAACATTGCTGATTGTGATTGTTCCATTATCAGAATTACAATAAGTGTCATCTGTTTTAGTGACATCAGCACCAATAATACTTGGCAAATCAAGTATTTCCTGAATATTGATTTGAGCAATTGAATCACAACCTGTAGTATTGTTGATCAGCTGAGCAGTATAAGTTCCTGAACTCAAAGTTGCAGGTGTACTCCATGAGGAAAGTGCACTATTTGTCTCTGAATAGACTATTGCTCCTCCAGTACCAACGCCCGTATAGACATTTAAGTCCCAATTATTAGCCGGAGTTAAATCAGTGGTAGTTATAGATATCTGGCCATTCGGAGTGCCACAGTTTGTTTCGTTACTTATTACAGCAAGACTCATGTCTGGAGCTGTCGAAATATCAACAACATTCACCGCTACCTCAAGGCTTGTACAATTTGTTTCAGCTATTGTAACTCTTAACGTATAATTACCCGCATCAACTCCTGTAAAGATAAGATCATCCAAAGCAGGTGCTCTCTGATCTTCGGTAGCATATAGAACATCGTTCTCATCAAATAATTCGAAAATATATTCCGGGGAAGGGGAGCCGGGAGTTACTACCAACATACCAGTAGCATCAATTGATCCAGTACCTGTTCCAGGTCCTGAACATGACTCATCTCCTGTTATTACTAATTCATCCGCATCTATAACCGGAATGACAGTTGAGTCATTTACATTGAACTCAAACAATTGATCACAATCTGTATCATTATTTGTGATTCTTACCGTGTAATTTCCAGCCTCTAATCCTATCACATTGTTAGAGCCAAGACCACCTAAACCATCAGAATCTGTCAAATCACCTGTCCCATCCAGAACATTTCCGGTTCCGGATCCAAAAAACCATTCGAAACTATAGCCTGCGGTTGGTTCAGGACCACTGTCCATACTCGGATTAACCAAAATTTCTCCATTAGGATTATATGTTCCACCTACACAATTTGATTGAGGTGTAATAACAGGCGAAATTGTAATATCAACAGGTTCTTCTGTTATATTGACTGTTGCAGGAAGCGTAATACAACCAGTCCCATTATCCACCACTTCTACGGTATAATCACCGGGAGCAAGGTTAGCAAATTGGTATGGTGCAGTATCGTCTGTTGCATCAGGAGTTGCAGTTACAGATGTTCCGTTGTACAATCTGAAGGTATAGCTACCTGTTCCGTTTCCGCCAAGCGGATCATCAAGATTCGTTACATCCAGATCGATGATTCCATTATCAGCATTACAAGCATTATCAGGCGTAGTAGTTACATCCGGTGTCAGGTCAAAAGTAGTAAAGTCATCATTGGTTTCGTTGATGATGGTATGCTGTATCGTAGTATCACAGCCATTGGCTCCCTGAATTCTTACGGTATAAGTTCCACCTTCTATTTCGGAGAGAACATTATCTACAGCATTACCTGAAGTAGGGGTACCTGTACCGACACCATCAAACCATGAGTAGGTGTAATCACCTACAACACCAACTGATGGAAGTACAGTAATTCTACCGGTGAAAGTAATAGCCGGGTTAGTAAGCGTTTCATCGCAGACATCATTGTTTCTGGTCTCTGCAGGATCGCCGGAGACAGTAAATTCAGGTCTGTCCGGTTGAGCAATAACTTCAACGGTTTCCGGATTTGTAATACAACCCGTAGTATTATCTACAATTTCCACGGTATAGTCCCCAACTGCTAAACCGGTAAATTCATAAGGAGCTGTATCATCTGTATCATTTGGTGTTCCGAGAGCTGAAGTACCTAGATAGATTCTAAATGTATAGTCACCTGATCCTTCGAATGGAGCACTTGCCAGGTTAGTAACGTCAACTGAAATAGCTCCATTATCTGTATTACAGGAAGTAACCGGATCTACATCCAACTGAAGGTCAGCAGTAGGGAAGTCTGCATTGATTTCATCATCAACAGTAACCTGGAAGGTAGTATCACAATTATTGACATTGCTCAAAACATTGACCGTGTAGGTACCTCCGGGAACATTTAGCAGACTTCCTGGTGTCGTATTGTCATATACTGTTGGATTATCTGTATTGGGTCCGTCATACCATGTGAAAACATACTCACTCAAATCAGGATCAAGATCTGCTCTTCGAACAACAATCTCTCCATTAAATCCACTTGCAAGCACTGAATCACAAACTGAATTGCTTACAGAATTAGCAATGTCAACTTCAAAGTCAGGATTGAAAGAAGCGTCATCTATGATCACACTGTATGGATCTGAGCTACATCCTGTGTAGTTATCTATAACAACAAAGCTATAAGAACCTGCCTGAAGACTATCAAAAACGCCATCAGGGCTAATATCAATAGGAGCACCCGTCGCATCAGCAGATAAGAATCCTTCTACGGTGAATGGATCCAGTTCAAATCTAACAGCATCTATAAAGTTACCTTCTGAGTTATTTCCACCAGCTGTAGAAATCGCCCTATATTCAAATCTTGTGAAATACTGACCATCAGGTACTGTATATGTATCTTCATATAATACCCAGGCATTATTACCTGTAGAAAAAGTACCTACTTGTGTGAGAGTTCCACCAGTTTGACCTATATATAATCCTAAGACATCGGTACCTGCCCGACCTCTATGAGCAAAACTCCAGTTCATCTGAGTTCCGGGTTGTGTATTCAGGTCAAAATAAAGAGCAGCTTCATTGTTTGCATTGATTTCTGCCCATTGTTCTCCTTCATAAGCAGGATGATTTCTAACTGTGTTGCTTTCATGCCAGATTTCTATTCTATCATCTGCAGAAGTAGTATTCCAGCCCTGAATATCATTTTGATCAAATGTCTTAATTCGACCACCATCAAAAGTCTGTTCCTGATTAGTAGCTGTAAGAATATCAAGTGCTTCAAAACTTCCATTAGCATTGGAAACATCCACTTTTGTCTGAGCAGCTAGTACAGCAGAAACATCTACGAACCCGGTTCCAAAATCAAAACAAGCGGTATCCGGAGAATCAATAACAAATCCCGGATCAATTGGAATAGGTTCTCGTTTATCTTCCTGGACTTCTGCGGTTCGGGTTGTAGAACAACCATTGTTATCATCTGTAACTCTGACTGTGTAAATACCAGGTTCAAGCCCACCTAATTGGTAAGTATTATCATTAACATAGAATGCATTAGGGTTTGCTGTTCCGGGTAAAGCATTTGAAGTGTTCGTATTACTACCCAGGAACCACTCAAATGTATAACCCAGCACATTACCTGCACCATCACCATCTGTAATCAAACGTCCGTTTCCAATGCTACAACTTGTGTTTGGTTCGTCTTCCCTAACATTTGGAGTAGGTTCAGCAGGTTGGTTAGCCAGAGTAACCGGCAAAGTATCAGATACACATCCATTTACGCCTGTTACTACTACTCTGTATTGTCCACCATTTATTCCGGTGATATTCTCGGTTGTGCTACCTGCAATTGTCCCACCATCTGAAATCGGGTTATTCGCAGCATCAAACCATTCAAAAACGTATCCATTAGCACTAGGATCGGTTACAAATGAACCATTAAAGTCAACATTTAATAAAATCTCCCCGTCATATGCTGTAACTATACAACCTGTATTTGGATCAGTAGAGTTTACAGAAAGAATAGGTTGAATTGGATTTTGACTGATCGAGATGGATTGAACATCGCTACAACCAGTTTCATTATTTCTTACCTGAATGAAGTAAGTACCAGCAGCCAGACTATCAACTGTACTTCCAGTGTCTATTTCTACTGTAAGCCCTGCATCATCATACCAGGTAAATGAGTATTCAGGTTCAGTTAATTCCACACCAGGGTTAGACGGGTCAGTTACAAATGCACGTCCGATTCCATCTGCTCCTGCGCCAGCCCCACAACCACTTTGTGATTGAACTTCCTCTGAAGTGATATCCGGAACAGCCGGATTATCCACTATCGAAAGGGTGACGGAAGGAGTAGTACAACCAGTTATTTTACTAACACCAAAAACAGTGTAAGATCCTTCCGCAATTCCTGTAAGCTCGAATGAGTTTAGAGGAACACCAGGAGAGACTTCTACAATATTTGCTGAATCAACAACTGAACCTGTAAACCAGGCAAAATCATAGTCAGTTGTATCTCCATCGCTCAATTCCTGTACTCTTACCAGTCCCTGAGGATTAACACAATATACGTTGTCGAAATCCTGAGTAGCAGTAATGGTAGGGTCAGTCGAATTATCAAGTATTATGACATCTCTGAAATTATTACAGGTGATATCATCGTTGGTTACTCTTATTCTATATGTTCCTTCACTTAGATCCTGAAAAACATGGGTATCTCCACCAGCAACATTAACAGTTTCCAATAGAGTAGTGAAACTTCCACCGTCAAATATTTCAACAGTGTATGAACTTGGTTCTACTACTCTTGAAGTAGGTTCAACCGTGATAGTACCATTACCAAAATCACCACAGAAGTTATCATCAGTCTTTGAGGTAAGTATTGAAGGAATATCAGGAATATCTAATATTGTAAGTGTTACCGGAGTTGTTACACAATTAGTAGTGCTACTTTCAGCAATCACGGTGTAAAACCCTGCAGGTAATCCACTAAAGGTACCATCAGTACTGGTTTGGAAAGGAGTTCCAGCTATTGAGAAGCCTTCATATAATTCAAAAGTATAGGTATCATCAGTTAGGGGAGGAGTGATGTTACTGCTTAAATCAACTGCACCTTTAGGATTTGCAGGGTCACAACTATAGTTGTCTGTTACATCCGAATTAACACAGGTTATATCAGCAGTTTGGTAGTTAACGTTTCCGGCACTTCCAGCTATCGTTCCATTGTAAGTAGCGCCAGTAGATCCAAGGTTTGGAACAGGTTGGCCAGGTTGATTATCGGTTACATTATCCAGGTTGTTAAAATCGTAGTAAAGCACTAATCCACTTTCAGAACCAGGATTCAGTTCGCCACATCTTTTCTCGTTTATTTCTTCAATTGACAGAACTCTGTCGTAGATTCTTACTTCATCTAATATTCCTGTAAATTTCTTACTTGTACTGTTATCACGACCTATCCGCATGACATTACCGGTGTTTATAAGAGTACCGGTTCCGGTATAATTATCTTCACCTAATAATATTCCATCTGCGTAAAGCTTCATCTCTCCGGTAGTACCATCCCAGGTTCCGGTTACCTGAACCCAACCAGTTGCTGAATAGCTACTATTAATTCTTCCACGGCTGCCATCTCCCTGAGTTTTAACTACAAAGGCTAGTCCATCATGGTTGTCTGTCCATAAAAGAACCTGGTTTTCTCCAGTTGCACCGGATGAGAAGATTCGATGATCACCTGCATAATTATTAGGAGTGATGTTAACCCAATATTGCAGCGTCAACTGGTTAGTGACTGGGTTACCTGCTCCAAACATTTGTGGGATAGTTACATGTCCGCCACCAGTTCCGGTGCCTGATAATTGAACTGAATTTCCGGTATTTACGTGATCTTCAATATTTACAAATTCTGGTTCAACAAATTCTTCTTTAACCTCCACTG
>CAYTFO010000226.1:0-5676 GCA_964437135.1 uncultured Roseivirgaceae bacterium
GGAGTTTTAATGCCTTTTGTGTCCTCAGTTTCCAGTCTTTCAAAAGATACGTCCCTGGTGTTTACTCCATTAGTTTACAGTTCTGAGATTTCAGGGTTGCAATCACCACCTGTTTTTGTGGATATTCAGAAAAAATGGAAAGAGAGTGATTTTACTTCTCCATCACAGGTATTAGGTGCACTAATTGAAAGTAACAATACTTTAGGCAGCATTGTATTTTTCCCAAATAGTCAATTTATTGTTAATGGTTTCGGACAACAGGCTCAGC
Organism: uncultured Roseivirgaceae bacterium; assembly: GCA_964437135.1. Taxonomy (GTDB): domain Bacteria; phylum Bacteroidota; class Bacteroidia; order Cytophagales; family Cyclobacteriaceae; genus CAYTFO01. The sequence continues at coordinate 269 of CAYTFO010000226.1, forward strand.
AGGTAAATTCGGATAATGTTAATTTGGTATCGAATGCAATTGATTATATCTCCGATGATACCGGTCTTATAGAACTACGCACAAAAGGAGTTACCAGTAGACCACTTGATCAAATAGAAGATAGCAGAAGGAATATACTAAAATATTCAAATGTTATTATGCCAATAGTTTTGTTAATCATTTACGGAATTATACGAAAATCAAGACTTTCCAGAAAAAGACAAAAATGGTCACAAGGAAATTACGCTTAAAGAACTAGTGATATGAAGATAAATATTAAAACATTATCGTTGGTTTTGATCATATTAATTGCAGTTTTTGCAGTCGTTCAGTTCACAAAAAAATCTGATCGGAGTAAATCATTTAGAAGTGAGCTGGTAGAAATTGACACTTCCGAAGTTACCAGGATAATTATTGAAGAACCTTCCAACAAATCAGAGTTGGTCAGGGAAGAAGATGGCTGGGTAGTTAAAGATGGTGACAAGAATTACAAAGCAGTTTCTACCAGCATAAGAAGCATGTTAAGTTCACTTCAAACTATCAAGCCAACAAGAATAGCTTCCAGAAATGAAAGTAAGTGGAGAGATTTCAATGTTGACTCTACCGGAACACGAGTTCAGGTCTTTCAATCGGAAGAGAAATCATTGGATATTGTTCTGGGCAGGTTTGGTGTTGAGGGTCAGCAAAAATTCTTTTCTTACGTTAGATTATTTGATGAGGAAGATACATATGTAGCTGATAATTTTATGAAAATGAGTGTATCAGCTGATAATTCATCTTATCGAAATCCATTGTTATTAAAGCTAGATAAAGACTCATTATCAGTTATAGAGTTTCAATATCCTGATTCTTCTTTTACATTAACGAAAAAGAATAATCAGTGGCTAAATGACAACGAACCTGTTGATTCAACGAGCATAGCTAATTTCATTTCTGGTCTTAGCTATATCACTTCACGAAAATTTGAGGAACCAGTAGATGATATACCGGATCTGAAAGTTACATTTCAGAACAAAAATGGTATCAATTACGTATTAAGTGCATATCAGGATGAGAATGGATGGGTGATTAACTCTTCCGAAAATGAGAGGGAATATTTTAGAGATAAAACTTTGTTTGATAAAATATTTCGATCTTTTTCATCGTTTAAAGTGCAATAAGGTTACGCACATGTCATTTTAGTTTAAGTTAAAACCCGGATTTATATCTCGGGTTTTATTTTATGTAAGATTTAGAACGATAAAAAAATAAATTTGATTTTTGGGCACTTTTTTTGATATTAGATTGTCATTACTATTAGCTAATAGATGAAGACTATGAAATACATATATTCAATTTTTGCATTACTTCTTTTCATTTCTGCTAAAACACCTGAAAAAACAGAAGCAGAAATCAACTGGATTTCCTTTGAGGAGGCAGTTGAACTTAATAAAACCCAACCTAAAAAAATTCTTATTGATCTATATACAGATTGGTGTGGATGGTGTAAAAAAATGGATAATGATACTTACAGCAAACAAAGAATTATTGATATCGTAAATGAAAATTTTTATGCTGTGAAATTTGACGGTGAGCAGAAAGAAGACGTTGATTTCAATGGCCATACATTCAAGTTTGTTCCATCAGGAAGAAGAGGATATCACGAATTGGCTGCAGCACTTACTAATAATCAATTAAGCTATCCTACCACAGTTTTTATGGATGAACAATTCAGGATCATTCAACCTTTACCAGGATATTTTGGTGCAAAAGACTTTGAAGTAATAATTGCTTACATAGGTGAGGGGGAATATAAAAATACTCCATTCGAAGAATACAAGAAATCATTTAAATCTCAGCTTTAATGCAACCTTTAAAATATTGAGGAGTCTATAATAGAAAACTCAATATGAAAAAATTATACATATTCTTAGTTGCAACACTATTAAGTGTCAGTTTAGTACTTTCTCAAAGCAGGGAAACTCGTGAAATCTCATCGTTTGACGAAATTGAAGTATCAGAAGCTATATCTGTAGAGATCAAAAAAGGTAATTCTCCTGAAGTTATCGTAGAAATAAAAGGATCTGCGGATCTTGATGATGTAATCACTGAAGTGAGAAGCAGCACATTAGAGATCGAAATGAGAGACCGTATGGGAGGATATAGAAATGCTGATGTCTATGTTTATGTTACCTATACAGAACTGTCAGAGATAGAGGTAACTTCAGCAGCAAATCTTTATTCTGATGGTGTTATTTCTGCTAAAAGTCTTGAAATAACGGTAAGTAGCGCAGGAGATGCAAAAGTTGAAGTGGATGTAGATGAATTGGAAGTAAATGTATCCAGCGCGGGAGATCTTGAGGTTTCAGGTTCTGCAGACAGACAATTTGTAAGAGTCAGCAGTTCGGGAGATTATGATGCCTATGAATTAAAATCAAGAACTGCTGAAGTGGACGCCAGTAGCTCTGGTGATGCGAAAATATTTGTAAATGAAACTCTTGAAGCAGATGCAAGCAGTGCAGGTTCAGTTTACTACCGAGGCAATCCTGAGAAAGTTGTTGCTGATTCAAGTTCAGGAGGAAAAGTCAGAAAATCTTAAGAACATAAGTTTGTAAATCAAGTTTAAAAGCTGAATCAATTCATTCATCTTTGCCTTATGAAATTCAGCTTGAAAATCTTAATAATTACGGTTCTGTTTTATTCCTGTGATACCACGGAAACTAAAAGGGACCGTTTTTTTTTATTGGGGAATAAAGCTCTTGAGGAGAAAGAGTATGATGATGCCATTACTCAATTCTCTAATGCATTAAAAATAGACTCTGAACATCCTTTTAGTTATAATAACCGGGGAGTAGCCAGATATGAATCAGGTCATTATTATGAAGCATTACAGGATTATAATCAGGCATTATTAAGAAAACCGAATTATTACGAATGTCTCCAGAATCGAGCAAGAGTAAATATGGATATTGGGAGGTATGAAAAAGCCATTGATGATCTGGATATATTGATTGAAACTTACCCGGATAGTCTTATATTTTTCTTTGATAAAGGTCTTGCATTAACATATGCATCAAAATATCAGGAAGCTCTGGAAATATTTAAGATGCTTAATACAGCTGAACCTGAGGATGATGATGTAAGAAATAACCTGGCAGCATTAAACTTTTACCTGGGTAAATATGAGATCACTAAAAATCTAATTTTTACCACAATAGCTACCAATACCAAAGCTTCATTCGCATATAATACTCTCAATCAGGTTTACATAAAAGAAAATAAGTTGGATTCAGCTTATTGGTCAATAAACAAAGCTGTAAATTATGAATCCAATAATCCTGTTTTCATAAATAATAAAGGATATACATTGCTTTTGATGGATTCTCTTGAGTCAGGTATCAAACTTATCAATGAAAGTATTTTATTAGACTCAGAAAACATGTGGGCCATAAGGAATAAGGGAGTTTATTATCTGCTGAAAGGAGACCATGAGTTGGCAATTCGATATTTTGAGAAGATCGAAGATACTGATCAGGTGATTGATGATCGTTATTATTACTGGGGATTAGCATATTTTGAAATGGGTGACAATTTGAAAGCCTGTGATCTTTGGGAAAAAGGGTCTGAAAAGGAAATCTTAAGCAGGGAATATTCAGCCAAATATTGCGATTAGCCTAGTTCTTCAGGTTCAGTAAAAATCTTATAAAGAGAAATAAGATGGCTTACCAGAACTACAGGTACTATAAAAGTAGGGAGCCAGATATAAGGAAAATAAAACACAGCAATATTTGGTGTTACAAATGACTCCGAGCTAAAAAAATATGGAGTTGATTGAATAGCATTTTTAACAATTAAAAACAATGATAGTAAGGCTAGTATATTCCATATACCAGCACCAAATTTGCTTTTGCTTCTAAGGCCAACTAAAAAAACAGCAACAAAAGGTGCTGAGATTCCAACAAGAATATCATAGTTTACTCCTTCAAATGTTAGCTTCATGTCTAATTTACCTTCCAGGGCGAGCCACCAAAGGACCATTTCAATAGGTATTCTCACTATATGAATATAAGTAAGTGTAGTAAGGGGGATTTTATGAAGAAAAGCCTGGCTTTTTGGAAAAACAAAAAGTAATACTATAGTAATTGCCGGAACAATCACAGCTACAATGAGTCTGGGAGGGCGAGCATCAAATTCAGTGAAGAAATCATAAAAACTTAAAAGAGCAATTATAAAGAGCCAGGCCGATACAAATGTAATGACGATTGATGAGGTAAGACTTTTTTTATCAGAAGAAGCGGTATCAACAGCGTAATACACAAAACCTAATACAGTAGCTGCAGACATCAAAAAAACTATGCTAACGTGAATAGGGATATTATCCATAGATTAATGTCTTATATAGCAATATAGAAAGAATAATTTAAATATTTTTGAAATATTCTAATGGACGGTTTTAAAGAAGCACTTAAGTACAGACTCAAATATCCATTACCTGGAGAGAGCTCTTATGAAATGATGAAACCCAGGGCAAAGAATGGATTGAAAATGAATTTCAATTATAAGACCAGCCCTAAACCAGGTGCTGTTCTAATTGCTTTCTATCCTGAATCAGATAAGATATTTTTTCCGCTTATACAAAGACCTGAGTACGATGGTGTTCACAGCGGTCAAATTGGTTTACCCGGAGGCAAGAAGGAGGAGCAGGACCGGGATTTATATCAGACAGCACTTCGGGAATCATGGGAAGAAATCGGTTTACAGCAGGATAGTGTTGAGATATTAGGGAGCCTTTCGGAATTTTATGTTTCTGCCAGTAATCATGTAATACTGCCCGTGATTGGTTTTGTAAACAACCGGCCTGGTTTTGTTCCGGATCATATCGAAGTAGAGGAAGTAATTGAAGCACCTCTGGATCAATTGACAGATATAAGTTTCCATAAAACAAAGGATATGGATGTTCGCGGTTTTCCGTTAATTACTCCTTATTTTGAAATTCAGGGGAAAGTAGTTTGGGGTGCGACTGCAATGATGTTGAGTGAATTATACACGGTAATTAAAGAATTATGATTGAAAATGATGCTATAGTATTTGGTTTATTGGCTTTGGTTCTGGGGTTTGTGTTTACTACATCCAATAGTAATAGCAAATTCTGGAAGAAGTTCTATGGAGTCGTTCCTACTTTGTTAATGTGTTACTTTTTACCTTCTATATTAAGCACAGTCGGGCTAATAGATCCTGAAAAATCAAGACTTTATTTCATGGCCTCCAGGTATTTATTACCGGCCTGTTTGGTCCTTTTGACTGTAAGTGTTGACCTCAAAGAGTTAGTTAAGCTGGGACCGAAGGCTTTAATAATGTTTTTTACCGGAACGATGGGAATAATGTTTGGAGGTCCGATTAGTATATTACTTTTTAGTGTAATTGCCCCG
>CAYTFO010000227.1:0-4658 GCA_964437135.1 uncultured Roseivirgaceae bacterium
AAGTGGTGTATAGGAAAAGTGAATCGAGTGAAAAAGTTGTGCAGAGGTTTACGGGCGTGGATCCGTTGGCTCATATGCGTTCGTGGGTGAGTCCATATAATTATGTACAGAATAATCCGATAAATCGAATTGATCCGACAGGAATGTTGGATGATCCAATTTATAATAGACGAGGTAAGCTGATAGGTGACGATGGAATGACAGACGGGAAGGCCTATATAGCTAAAGGCAGTGTGGCAAGAGATGTTAAACGAGCAACTAAAGCGGGTGAATTTTATACTGGTTCTCTCGCAGAGAGTAATAATGTCATGAAAGTCCCCACAGGTGGAGTGATGGATGACGTGATTTCTTCCGTTGACGCTACCTTGGCTTCTGAAAAAGAGCATGGTGGTCATTCCAATTTTGGTGATGCGAATGCAACAAGATGGGATGAAGGTCCGGCAGCCATAGCCTTTACAGATAAAGACGGGAATAAAGGGGCAAGAGCATCACTTACAATGTTCAAAGTAGATGGTAAAAATGTGATGCCATCAGATGCTTCTAATGTTGAGTTTTGGTGGCATACTCATCCGAAAACGGAAATCAACGGTATTCAATTAGGAAGTTCAACACCGTCCAAAGCTGACTTTAGAGGTCAAACGACTATGCAGAAATTAGGATTTAAAGGAAACACCTTTGTAGTTGGAACACGAAGTAATACAGTTACTTTCTTCAACAAGAATAAATCCCTGATGACGATTAAATACTCGACTTTAAAAAAAATAGGTGGCAAATAAAATTGGAATTGAAATGAGAGTTTTAGTATTATTTATCACTGTTTGTTTAGCATCTTGTTCTACCATGAAGAATGGTATAAAAAGCAATCATAAATTCACGGAAAAACTAGTCGGTTCCCTGTTTAAAGAAAAAGGGAACGCATTTTACTTAATATCTACTCATGCCACGTTTTCAAGAGTCTGGACTTATAGTGAGGACAAAATTGAAATTTACAAATTAGCAAGAGGCAAAATATATAAACAAGAAGAATACGAGACAAGTACTCAAAAATTAAACCAGATACCTACCTTTAAAGAAATCCATGAGCAACTAAAAGACTGTGGATATGAATTAGATGGTGATGGCTTCGGGTTTAAAATTAATGGCGATAGTGGCTTGCTACAGGAAGATTTTCCTGTTAACATAGAATGTTTCAAGAATAACAGATATCAATCTGATTTTTTGACCTTCATCGTCAATGATATTAACACATACCAAATGTGGGAAATTGAAGAGAATGACGAATAACTACATCTGTCGAGAAGTTTTTTTTCAATTAAGTGAGAACTGAAATCCATTAGACTTGCTCATGGCTTTGAGTAGTGCCTTATGCTGAATAGATTGAGCTGTAACGCTACTGCCGATGTGCCAGTAGTCGATGTACTCATGAGGAAAGGGATCGTCAGGGAAAGTAGCGGCTACGGACTTGCCTTGCGAGAAAAGCTCTGGGACGCTGTGTTTCCAGATCAGCGTCATGGCACCATCGCATTCATAAGCGACCATGAGATCTTCGTCCAGATATGGAGTCTTAATCCGGTCCACTACGCCACGAAGGCGGACATCTTCATCATGATCGTAAGCGAGAATAACGCCATTGTAGAGTTCGAGCTTTGAGATGATATTAAACAAGCCGGTGGCTTGAAGTAAAGCGATGGTGTGCTGATCGTCAGCAGAAATTTTACTCAGCATAAGCGAGTCTTGTTGTAGCAGAAGCCAATAGATTATCAATGGTGTAGAGGATGCAGTCTTTATCTCTGTCGGGTAGATTATTGATTTGCTGAAGTCTTTTGAGCATTATCGGATCCTTGAAAGTATCTGATTGCTGTACTTCTCCTAATAGATAACCAACTGTAGTGTCAAGTAGTTTGGCCATCCTCTTAGCCACTTCTACAGAAGGTGTCATCTCATCTCTTTCATATCGTCCGATCACAGAATGAGAGGTGCTTAACTTCTTAGCCAACTCTTGCTGAGACAACCCTTGTTCTTCTCTACAAGCCCTTAATTTTTTACCGAAAGTCTCCATATGTCTATCGTTTACAGTTCAAAAACACCTGTATAAGACAGGTATTTATAAAAGTATGGTACTTATCCGATAAAAAGAAATCCTATAGATTTTGTCAATTGAATTATATCCGATACCTTTGAACCTGATTAGGTTCAATAAACTTTTTTTTCAATGACAATCGAAGAAATCAAAACTCAGCTCACTCTCGCCACTGTCTTGCAGTACTACCACTTGAAGCCAGACAAGAACCTCCGACTAAAATGCCCCTTCCACGACGACAAGACCCCGAGCTTGCAGGTGTACTACAAAACACATACTTGCTACTGCTTCTCGACCAACTGCAAGACACATGGCAAGAGCTTGGACGTAATCGACTTTATCATGAATATGGAGAACTGCACTAAACATGAGGCGATCATGAAAGCCAAAGAAATGCTGAGCGGAGTCGAAGTAGAAATGCTGAACGGCTCGACTCAACCAGTAGATAGCTTAACCCGAGCTGCCGTATTGACCAAAATGTTTACCTACTTCAAGAATGGCGTACACAATAGCAAGCCTGCAAAGGCATACATCGAGGGCAGAGGATTAGACTGGACGAAATTAGAGATCGGCTACAATAGCGGACAGTTCCATCATGGTGAGCGGAAGAATAAGAACCTGATCGCAAGCTGTGTGAAATACGGCCTACTCCTGGACAAAGGCAATGTGAGTAGGACTGGCGAGAAAGCTTACTCGCCCTTTGGCAAGTTTGGGATTGTCTTTCCGTTGAAAAACAAAAAAGGTCAGGTGGTAAGTTTGTACTATCGAAGTACCAAAGACATCAAGGGCAAGAATCATTATTACCTCAAAGATCGGCAAGGCTTATATCCGCATTACCCGAATCCCCAAACGAGAAAGCTGATCCTCACAGAAGCGATTGTTGATGCTGCAAGTTTGCTACAGGATGAAGGGATCAACAGCGAATATGAAATCCTCTCTCTATACGGAACCAATGGATTAACAAGTGAACACGAATCAGCAATCGAAGCATTAAAAGACCTTGAAGAAATCATCCTATGGTTCGATGGCGACAAGGCGGGAGACGAGGCAATCAAGAAATATGCACCGCAACTAAAGAAGCTGAAACCGAAAGCAAAGATCACCGTAGTAGAAACTCCACGAGACGAGGATATCAATAGTTTACTACAAGGACATAGTCCAGAAATCTTCTACCACTTTTTGAGTCGCAGAAAGGAAGTAAATCCTAACTTTTTATTTTCTTCTGAAACTGCCTCGCAGAGAATTGATATACCACAAACTAAAGAAGAACCACTATCAGTAAAACCAAACCCGGAGCAATCATACAGAGCTCTCGACACAACAGATCCCCACAACATCAAATACCATGGATCAGCAGCAGACTACTACTGTAAAGGAGGTATGAAAAACGGACTGGACAGTCTGAAAGTATCGCTACAAATTATCAATAGAGCCACGAGATACGACTATCGAGCCAAGTTAGATCTATACGAATATGCAAGAATCGAAAGCGTTGGCACCAAGGCAGCCGAACATCTGAAGCTGGACGAAGAAGGGATTAAAAAAGACCTGATGAATCTGGCACAATTGCTCGAAAAGCATCGCAAGAAAACGAGAGTCAAAAAGAATGGCTACCACAAAGAGAAAGTCATCATTCCACAAGCAACGATCAATCAATGCCTGGATTTTTTGAAAGACAAAGACTTGATTAAACGGCTCAATGAGTTAATAGGAAAATGCGGAATTACAGGAGAAGAAACGAACCGTATTTTTTTGTTTGGAATTGCATTAAGCTATAAGATGCCTGACACCTTGCATGCACTTATACAGGGAAGCTCTGGCAGCGGCAAAAGCCGCTTACTAAAGATCATTTGTTTACTCATGCCGCCCGAAGATGTGATCTGTTTTACCCGGGTGACAGAGAGCAGTTTTTACAATTACCCGGAGAATTTTTTGGTGCATAAGCTGATCGGCTTAGAGGATATGGACGGACTGAAAGAGGAGGCACAATTAGCGATTAGAGAACTGATCAGCAATGAGAAATTAGTCAGTTCTACGAGTAGTAAAACGGAGAGCGGAGAGATCGTAGCCATGGCAAAAACGGTGAGAGGTCCAATAGCGAGTATTGCCTGTACAACGAAAGGAGAAATCTACGAGGACAATATGAGTAGAGTGTTTTTGATAGCCGTAGATGAGAGCCGAGAACAGACGATGCGAATTGTAGATTATCAGCAATCAAGAGCTGCAGGAGTGATCAAGAGGAAAGACGAAAAAAAGACGATCGAATTTATCCAAAATGTAGCCCGATTACTCAAGCCCTACGAGGTGATCAATCCGTATGCAAGAAAGATCAAGCTGCCTGACTCAGCCCATAAAATCAGACGGCTCAATGAGCTGTATCTAAGCTTTGTCAAGCAAATCACGCTGATCCACCAGTACCAAAGACAAACCGACAAGCAAGGACGACTGATCACTACAGTAGAAGATCTGCTTATCGCCAATGAGATCATGTTTGAATCGATCGTATTGAAGGTGGACGAGCTGGACGGGTCACTCAGACAGTTTTTTGAGAAGCTGAAAGGCTACGTCAAGAAGTCGG
>CAYTFO010000227.1:4668-5562 GCA_964437135.1 uncultured Roseivirgaceae bacterium
TATCAGATAAAGTACACATTATCACTTCAGACATTATTTATGACTTAATGGATATGGAATACATCCAGATTATCGGTGGCCATGCCAATCGAGGCTATCAGTACAAGATCAGTTATTGGGATGATATCGAAGCGTTAAGAGCAAGGATTAAAAAGGATCTGAACGACCAAATAGATGAGCTTAACAATGAAGTTTGAGCGAAGAACAAATCAAAGTAATTGCCTGCAGGGGCTACCCTGCGTCCCAAAGGCTTGGGACACCAGATGGGACGCCAGGATGCCCGTAGTTACTGGAAAAACCCTTTGGCGTCCCAGTATCCCAAGAGAAGTAATATATAGGCAAAAAAGCGTCATAGTGTCATAGCGATAAAAAACGTCATAGGTGAGCGAGAGGAAGAGAGACTAAATGTCTCTCTGATCGAAGCGAACCGAGATACAAGTGAGCTCCGTCGAGCGCAGTATCGAGGCTAACAATAAAAATTTGAATTATGCAGAAACGAGTAAAATATCCAAAGTCAAAGAAGAACCATCAGTACATCGATGACTTTAGAAGGCATATAGAAATCCTGGGCTATGCGAAGAACGGACGAGAAGGCAAATGCAATCATATCGGTGAATTTTTGGCATGGTTAGAAGAAAATGACAAGTCAGTAAAGCAAGTTAAACCAGTAACGATAACAGAACATCACGGCTACATCAAGAACCGACCTCATGCCGTTTTGGGTGGCTTGTTGAGCCTAAAGACGGTATCCCATTACATGCAATCGATCCGGCTCTTTTTTAGCTTCCTACAGCAGCGAGGCGACATCGTTATCCATCCGATGAGTACGCTAAAGTTTAAGCATCCATCCAAGCGAGACGGTGTGCAAAGAATCGTGCTGACCCAAGCAGAAAT
>CAYTFO010000228.1:0-5545 GCA_964437135.1 uncultured Roseivirgaceae bacterium
CATCTCGTTCCATGATCAACCATGGAGACCATTCGGTCCATTTAGAAAAGTCACTGACTACATTATAGATTTTCTCAGTGGGGGCTTTAATTGTTGTGGTACGAGCAATATCCAGTTTAGGCATAATAAAAAAATTTAAGTTGTGATTTACATGGTTAAAAACGAGGAGAATGATCAATTCCCTTATTAAATTTAAAGAAATGTCATGATTTTATTTTAAAAAAGACAAAATGAGCGAGAAAAATATATCCCTGCTTCGGAAGAGAATTGAAAAACTAGATGATAAGGAGTTTGATCTGGAAGCCTGGAAAGAAGCTACCATGATGGTTTTAGGCAGAATTTTCGGTGAAACGGATTCATCTCTGAAACAAATCGAGAACCTTAAAATAGATTATAGTAGTTGGGCATTGAGGGATGCGACTTCAAAATATAATCCTACTGAAACCTGTAAGAAAAAAGGCAAAGAAATTCTGACTAGTTTGATTGATGAGATTGAATTAGATGAAGACTCAGATCAGGGGGTATCCGTACTTGAAATTCTGGGGAAACATCTGAAACCCGAAACTGTAGAAGCGTTGCAGAATGATTCGGAAAATGCTCTAAATTCTCTTAAAAAAGAAAAAAAGGAAGTATTGGCCAACTCTTTGATTGCTATTTTGAATGTTTAATATTCCAATAATTCAAATCTGGTCAAAAACAAATTCCTCTTTATAATCTACCTCGTATTCCTGAAGTAAAACTAAATACTCTTCTTTGAAGCATTTCTTTAAGTGATGATTTTCCTGATTTTCAATGTATCTGTATGCATTTTTTAAGTGAGAGGGTGAACATGAAAATGCTCCATATCCGGACTGCCACTCAAATTTCTACGATGGTTTTGCAGTGAAGAGCAAATAGAAGAAGTAGAGGGGGATTTGATCGAACTTTTTGAATTAAGAGAAGAAAAATACTCACTGAAAAAAGCAAGAAGAAAATTTTACTGGGACGCTCTGCGATCCCTAAGGTCAACAAACATCAAAAAACTCAAAATCGAAAGCAATAACATGACAGCAATTTTAAATTATCTAAAGGTTTATTTCCGGAAATTCAGAAAAGAAACCATTCATTATCTGGTCAATATAATGGGACTTGCGATGGGTCTGGCAGTTTTATTTTTTATCGTATTGTATGTATTTGATGAACAAAATATTGATGCATATCACACAAAAGCGGATAGAATTTACCGGGTAATCGAAAAGTACTCAGACGAAGAGGGGAATGTTCAACATTTTGCTGCAGGTTCAAATCAATTGGGAGTCGCACTCAAAACGGATTTTCCTGAAATAGAAAAGACAGCCAGAATGATCTACATTGGGTCTGCATCAGTCGGCTATAAAAATGAAGCATTTACTGACAGAAATTATGCGTATGCTGAAAAAGAAATCTTTGATATACTGGATTTTGAAATAGTGGAGGGGGATCCGTACAAGGACTATAATGGACCGGTAAGTTTGGTTGTTTCGGAGACCACTGCCAAAAGACTATTTGGAGATGAACCTCCCATCGGAAAAATGGTAGAGTTGCTCGGTCGCGGCTTTAAAGCAGAAGTAATTGCAGTGATGAAAGACATCCCTAAAAACTCTTCCTATCAATTCAATATGATCTATGTTTCAAAGTTTAATCAGTTTCCTGGTCAATTTCAAAACTGGTTCAGTACCTGGGATTCCCGCGGAATGATGACATGGGTTGTTTTTAAAGAAAACACGAGTCCGTAGACAGTAATTGCACAACGACAGGATTTTTTATCTAAATATCTTGAGCCCGAACAGATCAAGTATCATGAATTTAGCTTTCAAAACATTAGAAATATTCATTTAGGTTCTTCTCATCTGGATCAATACGGATCAGAACCTTTACTTAGTATTCAATACGGCAGACCGGAGTTTGTATCGATTATTCTACTCATTGGATTTTTTATGATCATCATTGCAGCACTTAACTATATCAATTTATCCTCCGTTCAGGCTTTGAAAAGAACGCTGGAGGCGGGTATTCGGAAAGTAAATGGAGCGACAGTAGGACAGCTCAGATTTCAACTTTTTGTTGAAACTTTTATGACCAAGATGTTTGCGTATGTATTTGCAATATCGCTAATGGCAGCTTTTTTCAATTCATTTTTATCAATCACCAATAAATCAATACCCTTTCAGCAGGTGTTTAGCGAGGATCTGATTTTTTATCATGTTGCAGCGTTTATTTTTATTTGGATTCTTTCCTCACTTACTCCGGCCCTTTATTACTCCAGACTCAACAGGTCGCTCATCATTTCGAAGAATGTATTTAGTGGGAAAGGAGACCTCCTGAGAAAGTCATTTGTAGTCATCCAGTATGGAATTTCATTGTGTTTGATCATTGGAACGCTGGTTCTGTTTCGACAGATGAATTTTATCCAAACAAAGGATCTGGGATTTTCATATGATAAGATGTTAACCCTTGACATCAATAGCGGGTCAGCAAGAAGGCATTATAAAAGTATCATTCAGGAAATTGCAAAGCACTCTGGTGTTGAGAATGTTTCCACTTCCAGTAGAGTACCAGGGGAATGGAAGTCATTGCCCTCAGTCGGTATATCTCTAAATCAATCTGATGAACAGGTAACTGCGCATCATTTTGGAGTTGATCATCGGTGGATTGACACCTATCAAATGAAACTCAAATATGGGAGCAACTTTTCCGGCCAGGATCAATCCGATACGCTCAAACTGATTATAAATGAAGAAGCGGTTGCGGTATTAGGTCTGGAAGAAAATCCTGTTGGTCAGTTTCTCTGGGTGCACGAGGACACCACTTCAAAAATGCAAATTATTGGAGTTGTAGAAGATTTTCACTTTGAATCATTGCATGAATCACTGGGACCTGTTGCAGTTACCAGCTGGAATAATCCGGTGCTGGGGATTGATTATTTTACAGTAAGGTATTCCGGAAATCCAACAGAAGTCATTGTCCATATTGAGGAAGTACAAAAAAAATATGATCCGGAAACCCCCGCTGAGATTAATTATCTTGACGAAAGATGGAACCGATATTATGAAGCAGATCAAAGCAGAAGTCAATTGATTCTGATAGCGACCATCATTTCCATCATCATATCCACATTCGGACTTTTTGGGCTGGTCAATTTTACTGTTGAACGAAAGACGAAGGAAGTAGGGATACGGAAAATATTGGGAGCTTCAGTTCCTTAGATTATCACCATTATTCTAAAAGATTATTTTTTACTGATGATTATAGCATTCATTATCGCTTCTCCATTAGCATGGTGGGTGCTTAGTGACTGGTTGGAAGGATTTGCTTATCGAATTAACCTTAGTATTTGGATATTTGGATTAGCTTTTGGGTTAGTACTATTAATCTCAGTCCTAACCTTACTCAATCGCCTTTATAGAATGGCGACATATAATCCGGTGAATTCACTGAGATATGAATGATAAGTTCAGAGGAATTAAGTAAGTCTATATACAAACAGTAACTAATTAATTCCTCTGACTTTAAGTTTCAACACAATTAGATTTCTAATTTAAAATCTATCTATGTCAATTTTTCTTCTGTAACCTCCTGCATATTCACTGTTTATCGGCATATTCACTTCAAGAAAGCCGTCATGATAGGATGCGGATATTTCTTCAAGATCAACATCTGCAGGAACGATAATATTTTTGGTCATGTAAGGAATCTCCATGGAGTCCATATGTATCTTTTGAAAGATAAACAGATGATTGTTATTGAGTTCCAGTTCAAACTGTTCAGGGTCGACACCAGGAACCGACAATCTTAATATGTATTTATCTGTTTTTTTATCTATTCTGGAGGAAGCCATAGATAAGCCTCCACCAATAAAGTTCATTACTTGTGCTGACTGTGCTAAACTTTTACTAATATTTCTATCTACTGTCATTTTCTTTCTCCTTTCCACTTTCATTATACAATTTGCATACCAACAATTAATATTGAGTTGCGTCAGTCAAAATGGCCGAAACTAAAAATCAAGCTGCCATTATGACATCTCAGTGTAGATTAAAACTTTTTTAACAGTTCATCAGGGTTATTCAACAGTCTGTCGGAAACCTAACGAATATTTGATTGTCCTTATTTTAGTTTGTATCAAGCAAAAGAAAAGAAATGAAAAGGACATTAATTTTTACTGCTATAATGGGGATATCCTCATTATTATTTGCCCAAAGGCCAAAAACTCTAATTGACAGCGATTTTGGAAACACCTCAGGATTTGGAGGTTTTATGATTTCTATCCAACCTATTGACGGGACTTTTACCAGTTTAACGGGTGGAGGTGGAGCCGTGATTATAGGGAACCGGTTTTATTTAGGAGGCTATGGAATGGGATTAGCCGATGATCTAAATGTTAACTATGAAGGCACCGATTACAACGTAGATTATGGTCATGGTGGCTTCATGCTGGGTTATGTAATTAGACCAGAAGATGTTATCCATTTCGGAGTTGGTTCCAAAATAGGCTGGGGAGAAGTTTCTTTTCATGAAAAAGGACTTGTCCAGGATCCAATAAGAGTTTATGACAATGTTTTTATAGTACATCCTACCATTTCAGCAGAAGCTAATTTTACAAATTGGTTCAAATTCAATGTGGGTGTTGGTTATCACCTGGTTACGGGTGTTGACAATGTTTTTTACGATGAGACCGATATGAACGGGGTGGCATTTAATATATCATTCCTGTTTGGTTGGTTTAATTGATATAGGTAATTTGTAATGCAAAATGAAAATGACATGACACACGCTAATAGACGAGCATTGCTGGGAATATTCCTGGTATTTGTAGGAGTATTTTTCCTGTTGGAAAATATGAACTTACTTCCTGACCTTCCTTACTGGTTATTTACATGGCCAATGATCCTGATTGTGATTGGGGTTTTTAATCTCATAGCAGGCAACAGACAGGCTGCGATTATCCTCTTTGCCATAGGTGGATTCTTCCTGATCAAGGATATATTTTACCTTGATTGGAGACAATGGTGGCCGATTGTTTTGATCATCATAGGGGTATCATTCATTTTCAGACAACGAGCAATGAAGCAACTTGATAATACTTCACCTATCAATGACAATTATTTTGATGCATTGAACATCTTCGGTGGAGGTAATCAGAAAGTGCTTTCTGAGAATCTGCAGGGAGGTAAAATCACTTCAATTTTTGGTGGCTCTGAAGTTGACCTGAGAGAAGCAAAAGTTCAAAATAATGCAACCATTGAAGTATTCTCCTTATTTGGTGGAGGTGATATCATCGTTCCGAAAGACTGGACTGTAAAGACAGAAGTCGTGGCTATCTTAGGTGGATTTAGTGACGCCCGAACTAACTTAGGTGGCGGTGATGGCCCGGTAGTCGTTATCAAAGGAATGGTCATCTTCGGAGGTGGAGAAGTGAAGAGTTAAATATAGAGACCGAGTCTTCAGTTTTCAGAAATTAGTTTTCTAAACTGTCTTGTACTGAAATAGGTTGACACTTTTTAAAACCTAAAACGGTACAATAAAT
>CAYTFO010000229.1:0-1487 GCA_964437135.1 uncultured Roseivirgaceae bacterium
CTATTCGATCGTCCTTCCTGCTGTTGTTGATGAGCTAGTTCAATTTAACGACGCTTCCACAAGTAATGCTACCATTACCTCCTGGAGCTGGGACCTTGATGGAGATAATGCAGCAGATGCAACAGTTCAGAATCCTACTTTTACCTATTCAGAGATAGGTTATTATGATATTTCATTGACGGTCAGTGATGGGACCAACACCAGGACTATCGATTATCCGGCAGGTATATCGATAAGAGAATCTACCGTGTTACCCACGCTTATCAGAGCTGAATACTTTTTTGACGATGATCCCGGGGTTGGGTCAGGCACATCTTTTTCGATTACCTCGGGTAGTACAGAAATCAATGAAAGCCTTAATGTACCGGTAACGAATTTGGACCCTGGTTTTCATAAACTCTATATCAGGGTGCAGGACAGTGATTTTAGTTGGAGCATTTACGAGGGGCGTGTTTTTTATATTCAACCTGGAGCACAAACAGTAGCAACAGCTATTGTGGATGCAGAATACTTTTTCGATGATGATCAGGGGATAGGAACAGGGACTTCTATTAATTTGACCAATAGCGCAGCAGAAATAAATGAAACAATCCAGATTGCGACTACAGGTTTGGATCCAGGTTTTCACAAGTTGTATGTAAGAGTAAAAGACGACCTGGGTAAATGGAGCATTTATGAAGGGCGTGTTTTTTATATTCAGGCGGGAGCTCAGACAGGTGCAACAGCTATCGTTGCAGCAGAGTATTTTTTTGATACAGACCCTGGAATTGGACAGGCCACAGCTATCAATTTGACTACTTCTGCAGCAGAAATAAATGAAATGATCGAGGTATCAGCCAATGGATTAAGTCTGGGGGATCATACATTATTTGTACGGGTTAAGGATGACCGGGGAGTTTGGAGTTTATACGAAAAAGGTTCTTTCTCCGTACTTTCAAATGTTCCGCCAACAGTAGAAGATCAGACATTTTCAATAGATGAAAATAGTGTCAATACCACTTCCATAGGAACCGTAATTGCCAGCGATGGAGATGGTGATGGGTTATCTTTCAGCATTACAGCGGGAAACACAGGAAATACCTTTGCCATTGATGCTTCTTCAGGTGAAATCACTGTTGCAGATAATACATTATTGGATTTTGAAACAAATCCTGTTTTTTCTTTAACTGTCAGTGTTGATGATAATAATGCCGGTCCGTCCACAGCAACCATAACCATTAACCTAAATGATGTATTCGAACCTGTAAATACGGACCCTATCATAAGTGCGCAGTCATTTTCTGTCAGCGAGGATGCCAGCAATGGAACGTCAGTTGGAATCGTATCTGCTTCGGACACAGACGGAGATGCTTTGATATTTAGTTTGGATGGCGGGAATACAGGCAATGTATTTGCCATGAATAGCAGTACAGGAGAAATTACAGTTTCAGACAACAGCACTTTAGATTTTGAGACGTTGGCAACGTATTCGCTGATAGTGGGCGTTG
>CAYTFO010000229.1:1587-2727 GCA_964437135.1 uncultured Roseivirgaceae bacterium
TCACGATCAATGTCACAGATGTTGCAGAAAACACAGCGCCTACGATATCTGATCAATCATTTTCAGTCAGTGAGGATGCCAGCAATGGAACAGTAGTTGGCACGGTCACTGCATCTGACGCAGACGGAGATGCTTTGACTTTTAGTTTGGATGGCGGAAATACAGGAAATGTTTTTGCTATCAATAGCACATCAGGTGAGATTACTGTATCGGATAATACAAACTTAGATTTTGAGACCCTGGCTACCTATTCCTTTACGATAAGTGTTGATGATGGCATTGGAGGTACAGTTTCGGCGGTAATTACAATAAATGTAACGGATGTAGAAGAGGAGGTACTGGGTTTAATTCAAAATAACGATAGGGTTAAAGTTTACCCCAACCCCGCAAAGGATTACATAGATTTTGAAATAGAACAAAGTCTTGGATTTGCTGAATTGTTTATTGTAGATGTATCAGGAAAACAAGTAATAAATATCAAACGCTTTAGCGGGGAGCGAATTGATATTGAGAAGTTAAACAAAGGAACCTATTTCATTCAGATTAGTGAAAATCAAAAAATAATGAACACAATAAAGTTGGTAAAAGAGTGAAAACGACACCAACCACAACAACTAGCCGCTTGAAATATAGCGGCTACTTTCTTTTGACATTTGCAAATATGAAACCACCAGTACCTAACCTATTTAAAGTCTGTTTATTCCTTGTTCTATTTATAGGATCTCAAAGTTCTTTCTCTCAAGTTTATAATCTTGATTTTACTTATACTGAGGAAGGAATAAATACCGCTAGAGTAACAGATATGCTCATTAATGGCAGCTATTTACATGCAACATATTATAGTTCTAGTGGTAATGACTATCTGGCTACTTATGATATTTCTCAAGGAAGAATTAATCAATTGGAATCAGTTTTAGATCTTTCTGGTTTACTGGCAGCAGGAGGGACATCCATGGCTATCTCGAGAGACTATCTATTTGTCAAAGTTGTTGGTGAAAATGCGATTTACATTTATGATACTAGCAATAAGTCTCAACTTTCGATGGTAGGCTCGATTTCAAACTTAGTGAATCAAAATGGAGACTCACGAAGTATACGTGGTACAACGAATCTAAATACATTGGGAAATTACCTTTATAT
>CAYTFO010000229.1:2737-5537 GCA_964437135.1 uncultured Roseivirgaceae bacterium
CTTTATATAACTTATGATGTAGCTGGTACTAAGGTTGGTATTCTGGATGTATCTAATCCCGCAAGTCCTATCCAGTTATATTTCCATGAATTCGGCACTGCAACAGCAAGAGAATTTCTACCTGTATCTGAGAGCAGGGCGTTTATGGCCGTAGGAAGCACGCTCAGGGATATAAACATCATCAATCCATCATCAATAAGTATTCCAGACGAAGGAGAACAAGGCTACATTTCTACTGGAGAAGGAGCAATTAGAGAACTTATTTATATTGAAAACCAATATATTGTCGGCATTCAGGATGAATCAATTACAGGAGCAATTTTATTTGTTTTAGATATAGCTACAAATCAAATTGTTAGTTCAATACCTGTTAATTTAAATCTAACTTCACCTAGATTAGTTTATGATTCAGATTTAAAAACAATCATTATAGAGGAAGAAAAATATGTAGCAATTGATGTTTCGAATATTTCAGAATTAAGGATTATCGAGAACTCAGGTCTTTCCGGGAGACTAGGTATTGCTTATGCTAATGGTATAATGTACACATCTTCTGATTTTAACGAAATTGCTCATTATAAAAACGGTTCACAGGGAACTAATCTCAGTTCAAATTTCTTAGCATCAACTACTTTACTAGAAGCAGGCAACTCAGTACAATTCACCGATCAGTCTACAGGAAATCCTAACTCCTGGTCCTGGACATTTGAAGGAGGAACACCCTCAACTTCCAATTTACAGAATCCTACAGTTACCTATAATTCGGAAGGAACTTTTGATGTAACACTAGAGGTTTCCGATGGAAGTACTTCAGATAGTGAATTTAAGACAGATTATATTACTGTTTCATCATCAGTGCAGGAGCTTGAAGCAAGCTTTGCAGTGAGTGCTACTCTTATAAATGCAGGGCAATCTATTCAGTTTTCTGACAATAGTTTAGGAAACCCAATTTCCTGGTCATGGAGTTTTCCGGGAGGTACTCCATCTAGTTCTTCAGAACAAAACCCAACAGTAACCTATAATCAAGCAGGCACATACAATGTCTCGTTAACCGTATCTGATGGATCTACAACTGACAATATATCAGTTGATAACTTGATAACAGTACAGGAGTCTGCAGATTTGGAAGCTTCATTTAGTATCTCAGATGGTATTGTAGGTCAAGGCGAGTCTATTCAATATACAAATACCTCAACAGGGAATTTTACTGATATTTCCTGGAGTTTTTTCGGGGGGTCACCTGAGACTTCAACCGAAGCGAATCCCCTGGTCCAATATAATGAATTAGGTTGTTATTCAGTAAGCCTGATTGTTTCAAATACTACAACATCTGACACAGCTACAACTGTGATAGGGGTCGAGGAACTAAGCCCAACTTGTTCGGGTATAACGACCTTTACCGAATCATCAGGAATAATAGAAGATGGAAGCGGGAATCAAAATTATGACAACCTTAGAAGATGCACATGGCTTATTGCTCCAAATTCGCAGGGAGAAATAACAATCAACATCACAGAACTGAGTATTGAAGCTGATTTTGATTACTTGTATATCCTGGATGGAGAAGACTTTAACTCACCGATTTTAGGAATATTGACAGGACAAATAGCGGATCAATCTGAAACTACATTTACGACAACAGGGAACAAAGCATTAATATATTTTTCAACTGATTGTATTGTTACGGATTTAGGTTGGAGTTTGGAGTATTCACAAAACTCTTTAGAGGGAGATTTTTTAACAGTTAGCCCTGAAAATCCTTCTTTAGATGATCAGATTACCTTAACATTTGATATAAAACAATCGACAGATCCAAGAGCCAATGGATTATTAGGACTTACTTCTGATGTTTATCTATGGTCTGGAGCGGGGGACCAATCAGAGGCATTTTTATACGAACCTGATGATCAGGTTGATTTTTCCCAACCTTTCACTCCAGGCACAATGACTTTTTTGGGAGATGATAAATGGAGTATTACGATTAATCCCAGGTCATATTATAATGTTCCCAACAATGCTACAGTAACAAGATTAGGATTGCTTTTAAAAAATGGAGATGGTACAGCACAAACAGAAGATGTGTTTATTGATATTAATAACACTAATAACTTAATAGCAGATTTTACCGCAGATAGAACCCAGATATCAGTTGGAGAATCAGTGGAATTTACGGATCAATCTCAAGGAGAAATTGATGAAAGGAAATGGACATTTGAAGCAGGAAACCCCACAACTTCTACAATTCAAAACCCTACTATTACTTATTCAGAATCTGGGTCATTTGATGTTTTATTAATTGTTTCTAATCAATCTGCTGTTGATACACTTTTGCTTGAAGATTACATAATCGTAGAGGAACAAGAAGAACCAATTGCTCCTGTTACAAATTTTTCAATAAAGGACTCAACCAATAATTCAATTATTCTATCATGGGATCCTATTCCAGTTGGTTCAGCCATTGCCATTGACCGAAAAACTACGCGCGGATCAGATAGAGATTATTTTCGAATTGCAATGTTTGGTGATAACACAACTGAGTTTGAAGATAAAAATCTTAATGGTGAACAAAGCTATACCTATAGAGCAAGAATCATTAAGGGTGTAGAAGAAACAGATTTCACGGAAGAAATTTCATCTACTACCCTGGAAGGTACATTCTTTGAGTTATTACCTCTTGAATTTAACTTTTTATATGAAAATAATACTTTTAGGGATTTTGATGCTGATTATTTTGAGAATGCTATCGATTCTAGAGGAAATCATTATGCCCTTGGAAAATCCAATGGTTCGGAATCTTTTA
>CAYTFO010000230.1:0-5479 GCA_964437135.1 uncultured Roseivirgaceae bacterium
CTATTCATTAGAGGTAATTTTCTTTAAAAAAACTCAGATAAGATTCCAGATCTTTTGTTTCATATAAGATATCAAAATTATCCTTGGTTATTACCATAAGGTGAATTTCATTATCTGTAATATCTTCATTTCCATTTATTTTCTCTTTGTAAAGAGAAAGGAAAGCTTCAGCCTCTGGTTTTCCTGAAAATTCTGTAACCAGGACCAATGCATTATCCTGATCCAGTACAAGGTTTCCGGATCTTACACTTAGACTGTTTTCATTTATTAGGCTGTCAGCCAATACAGTAAAATTTTTCCCATTATTACTGCCGATTTTATAAACCAACATAAAATAATGTTTGTCATTTAAATACTTTACAAATCTTGCTCTGGAACTACTGTAGAGATTAATCTGGAAGTCTTCAGATGCTTTCACAAGTCTTTTTGCATATGCAAAAACTTCACTTTCAGGATATGAATCTATAAATTTATTTAATTCAAACTGGTACTTATAAATACCGTCTGTTTTTCCAATTACCATTGCTTTTAGAAGGGACAGATTATCATGATATTCAGTCTTTTCATTTGCAAGAAGTGCACTATCTATGAGATTAATTGCCCAGGTCGTAGAGTCAATTTCGTAATATTTGTATGCTCTCTCATAGATCTTCTTATAAGCAAGATTCAAAGCCTGGTTTTCTTCACGGAAGTTAGGGTTGAAAATGAGTTTTGTATAAATGGTCTCTGGGTAATCTTCTAGTAATTGGGAAGAATATGGAATTGATTTTACAGTATCTTCTTCTTTCATTAGAAGATATAGCTGATAAAGTACTTCAGGTTCATACTCTGATCCCGGATATCTATCTAAAAGTTTTTTGAAAGTGATGATTGAGTTTTCTCTTTCTTCAAGTTTAAAATTGTAAATATTTCCAAGAAAGTAGTAAGCTTCTTCAATTTCGTTATTGAGCTTGTTTATGGAACCGGAATCAGAAGGTATAGCTGCCATTAATTCTTGCCTTGCAGCTTCCTCATCAAATATATCTTCAACTTCTTCTTCGCTATCTTCCTTACTTTCTGCTTCTTGTTCTTCTATTTCGGCAATGGATGTATCATCTACTGAAATATCAGATCTCTTACTTCTTCTCCAGTTATCCTCAAGTTCTCTCTGGCCCCATTTCTCTCTAAATTCGTTAATTCCTCTGCTTAGTTCAGCCTGGTTATAAAAATACCAAACTCCGGAAAGCTCACTGTTTATACTGGGTCCATTGGAAAAAGGATCTGCAGAGCTGAAAGAACTGGTTGTTGAAACAATACTCTTTTTCTTTTTTGCCTCAGCTTCCTTTCTTTTTCTTTCTTCATCCTGAAATTTCAATTCAGCAACTTTTGAATCCAGAAGACTACTTAAAGAATCAGGTGAAAGATTATTTAATGCAAGCAAACTATCATTTACCTGAACTGTAACATAGTATTTGACAAATTCAGCCAAAACTTCCTGTCTTAGTTTAACTTCAGGATAAATCGCTTCAGTTTTAGGCAGAACAGTTACTGCACTATCATAATAGTTGCTTGCTTTGGGAAAGTTTTTGAGCGTATCATAGTAAATAGTTCCGAGTTTTAAAAAGGAATAGGCTTTTTGGCGGTTATTTTTACTTTCAACCTGAGTTGAACTTATGTAATTTTCTATTGCCTTTTCAATATTTCCTCTTTTCAATGCAAAATCACCCATTTCATAATAGATTCGATCCCGATACTCCAGGTTTTTTGGGTCTTTAAGTAACTTCTTGAAGTACTTCTGAATTCGTTTCACGGAGGTATTTTTGGTCATTTGTGTAACCTGCGCGAGATTCAGCTTGGAGTAAAAAGAGAGTTCATAGGTTGGACTTCGTTTTAGTGCACTTCTATAATAATCATAGGCATTAGCATCAAATCCCAGTTCCTGATACACCTGGCCAATGATAAAGTCTATTCTGGCATTTTCTTTGTTGTTTGGAAGAAGTTCCTCAGCCGAGGTGAGATTTATTACCATTCTGTTATAATCTTCAAGTTTCTGGTATAGGTATGCTCTGTTTAAAAATAGTTTTTGCTTGTTGATGGTACTTAATTCTTCTTTTTCCAGAAAATCAGAAACCGCAATTGCATTGTTGTATTCAACTGCTTCCGTGAATGTTCTTAATAAATGAATAAGTGCAAGATGTCTTTCATCAGAACTTTTACTTCGGGTATTTACATATTTAAATGTTTCAATCGCTTCAGGGAACTCACATGAATACATTCTTGCGAGTCCAACCTGAATGTATGCATCATATTCCCATCTTGATCCCGGATGTTGCTGAATAGCTATGGAAGCTTTCTTAATACAATCTTCTGCTTTTTCCGCATAGGATTTTGCAACTGTAGTATCATATTGAGGAAATATTGGAAGAATACGAGTATAATCCCAACTGTATTTACTTTCAATATCAGTTTTAATCTCATTTATTCTTTCTTTGGCATAAAAATACCCGTTGTAGTGAGCGGTCACATTGTGATAAGTATGACCCACAGGTCCTTCAGGTGAACAGCCAAGAATAATAACTGATAATAAGAAAAATATAAATAATTTGCTATTCAATCTGTTTTGTTGCTGAGTACTTCAATAAAACGATTACAATGATATATAGTATCTACAAAGATAAAAGATTGGCTTTGAATATATTTGTATTTTAAAACTCAAAAGTTTTGCAGCAAAAAAGGACTTTATCTGGTTGGTTAACCAACAAATATTTACTCATAATTCGTAATGAGGAGAATTTCGCTGAAAAGAAAACTCTAAGTTTCAATTATGCTCGTGTTATTCTTCTTTCGGGAATACTTTTTTTGATAACACTTATCCTGGCGGTATACATAGTTACTTCAGTTTTAAATGAATGGCTGGATCCCAGGCATGCTCAAATGGTTGCCAACAGGCAGGTTGTTCAACTTAGTATGCATATAGATTCGCTGGAGAGACAGGTAGTTGCTCAATCGAGGTTTATTGATAATGTGAGGACTATCCTTTCTGGTGAAGCAGTTGATTATGGGGAAATAAATACATATTCCGAAGAGCAAATATCATCTAATGAAGTTGTTTTTTCAGAAGAACTATCACCTATTGATTCACAGTTCAGAGCAGAGTATGAGCAAAAGGATATTGGTTTGATAAGTGTTGTGAGTACTTCGGGAAATGAAGATATGCGAGAGTTGTTTTTGTTTAAACCAGTTGAAGGAATAGTAACCGATGAGTTTGACCCAAAATCGGATCATTACGGGATTGACATAGTTTCAAAGGACAATGAGCCCATCAAATCGGTAGCAGATGGGACTGTGATTTTTTCATCCTGGACATTAGATGGCGGATACGTCATTGGCATTCAGCATGCGGGTAATTTAATTTCTGTATATAAACACAATTCGGAAATCTTAAAAAACGTTGGTAATTTTGTGGAAGGAGGAGACATTATAGCAATAATTGGGAATACAGGAGAATTAACATCTGGACCACATTTGCATTTAGAACTTTGGTATAAAGGGAACCCGGTAAATCCAGGTGACTATATATCTTTTTAGAATAAATATCATTTGAATCATGTTGAATAATAAAAAGGATCAGAAAGAAGTTGAGGAGTTGAGTAATTCCAGCAACATCATTGGAAAAGGAACTACACTAGAAGGTAGTATTGAAACCTTCGGTAATATACGAGTAGAGGGAAAGGTCATAGGTGATATTAAAACAAAATCAAAAGCTGCGTTTGGACATTCATCTGAAGTAGATGGTAGTGTTTTAGCTCAAAACGCAGAAATTGCAGGACATATTACTGGTACCGTGGAGATTACTGAATTACTTGTTTTAAAGCCTACTGCAAAAATAGATGGTGATATCATCGCTAATAAACTAATTGTAGAATCAGGTGCTGAGTTTAATGGTAGCTGTAAAATGGGAGTGAAAAGCAAAGAGATACAAATTGGAAAGGAACAGGAACCAAAAGAAACCCTACTCAAAGCCCAATCCTGATAAAGAACCATTCAACAGCAATCTCATGAAATACAGTGGGATTGCTTTCGAAATCGTAGCCTTCAATCTTCTATTGATATGGGGTGGATATCAACTGGATAAAATTATGGAAAACAAAATTCCATGGATGATTATTCTGGGTTTGATTCTCTCCATAATTGGTACTTTGTATTTTATATTTAAACGTTTGGATAAAAATTGAAAAACTACATAATTGGAATTGTCCTAATTACGGCAATTCTTTTTTCTTTATACGCATTTCCAGCTCAATTACCATTTGCATTTCATAGCTATTATATTCATATGATAGTTTTCTATTTTCTGCAGTCGATAATTATAGCAGCCTTATTATCGAAAGGGACTAAAAGTCATGAAAAGTTTCCTATTTATGCTTTAGGTACCATTGTTTTTAGATTACTAACTGCTATAATTTTTCTTACTGTATTTTTGATAATAAGGATAGAAAATGCAACATTATTTGCAATTCAATTTATAGGCATCTATTTGTTATTCCTTGTGTTTGAATTAACTGTTGTATTAGCTAACTTGCGGCGAAATTGAAGAAAGAATCTCTTTGACATGACAGAATTCTCTATTGTAGCAAGAGCAAAAAATCTAAAAATCAGTATATTATTTCTTTTAATAATGCTGTTTAGCTCCATGTCTGTACAAGCAGCTGGAGGTGAGGACGGAGAAAAGTTCAGCCCGGGTGATATGATAAATCACCACATTCTGGATTCGCATGTATGGGAAATAGCACATGGCCTTGTAGTGCATTTACCAGTCATTGTTTATTCAGAAGAAAAAGGACTTGAGATTTTTTCATCATCAAATTTCTATGATGAGGATCATAATGAGATTCCTTACAATGGGTATGTTATGGAGCATGATCATATCATGTTGGAAAGTGGGGGGCATGTTCTTGATTTTTCAATCACAAAAAACGTCTTTTTTCTTTTCATAAACGCCTCTATTATGCTCCTTATTTTTCTTTCAGTAGCACGAGGCTACAAGAAGAATAAAGGAAGAGCGCCTAGAGGAATACAGGCATTTTTTGAACCAATCATAGTTTTTGTTAGAGATGAGATCGTTAAACCAAACATTGGTCCAAAATACGAAAGGTACTTACCTTATTTATTGACATTATTCTTTTTCATTTGGTTTGGAAATATTTTGGGATTGTTGCCCGGAGCGGCAAACCTTACTGGTAATATTGCTGTCACAATGGTGTTGGCAGTGCTCACTTTCTTGTTTACCAACATTAGTGGAAACAAGAATTACTGGACTCATATTTTCTGGACACCAGGGGTGCCTACTGCACTTAAACCTGTTATTGTCCCGGTAGAATTTATAGGATTGTTCACTAAGCCTTTTTCATTGATGATACGACTTTTTGTAGCGATTACAGCAGGTCACATCGTTGTATTGAGCTTATTGAGTCTGACATTCATTTTTCAATCATGGGCT
>CAYTFO010000231.1:0-5444 GCA_964437135.1 uncultured Roseivirgaceae bacterium
GATAAAATCGCCTCACCTACTACTTAATAAACTGTTAAATATTAAATACTTAAATGAATAGTGCCTGGTTCGGGATTGAGAACATCAATTATTTGTTCTAAAGTTAGATTATGAGTGATTCAAAAAATTCATTGCTTGAAATTGTTAATGTCCTTAATGCGAAGAATGTAGATTATATTATTGCCGGTGGAGTCGCTGTTGTTCTCCAAGGTGTAGAAAGACTAACGATGGATTTGGATGCTGCAGTTTCTTTAAAAAAAGAAAATATAGAGAAGTTCCTTGAAGCCATGGAGGAATTAGGGTTAGAGCCTAGACTGCCTGTTCCCCCTGAGTCTCTTTTAGACCCTGAGAAAATAAGAGTTATGTGTGAAGAAAAAAATGCTCTGGTTTTCACTTTTATTGATCCAGAGAGTCCAATTAGGCAGGTCGACTTTTTTCTTTCAAGTGAACTGAGTTATGAGTCTTTGAAAAATGACTACGAGGAAATGGATCTGGATGGTAGGAAAATAAAAGTACTTACAAAGAAAAAACTAGTCGAGCTTAAGCTCAGAGTTAATCCTATGAGGGATAAAGATATGTCAGATATTAAGGAGCTTCAAAAAAGGATCTTGGATGACGAAAAATAGCGACAAAGAAAATGAGCTAGAAATTTTTCGCAAATCTCTTGAAGGTACTGAGCAAAAAGACTTTGATGGACATACAGATTTCCAAAACCTCTCAGTAAAAGAAAAACTCATTTGGCTTTCAGAGCTTAATTACTTTAAAAGTCTTGCAAAAAATGTTGGTGCCGGAGAAGGGACTTGAACCCCCACGGCCTTGCGGCCAACGGATTTTGAATCCTCTAGGAGTACCAACATTCTTTCCTTTGCTACCTAACTATCTGTTTATATTGATTAATTTGATTTTTGCTTCTTTATGATTAAATTTCAAGGATAAAAATCCTCTTTGCGTACCATTTATAGCTATTAATACATAGCTTTCTGACACTCTTTATTATTGCAAGGTGAGATGAATTTTTCTGAAAGGTAAGATCAAAAAAAGAGGGCTTGTTAAAAAATATGCCAAAACGTGATTTTAAAGAAATAGAAGTGCTCGACTTGAAACTCGTATGGTGTAGGCAATTTTGCAATGAGCTAATAATCTTTACTAGTAACACAACAAAGAGTGCTCCACTAGGTATGACTTTATTTTGTAAGAGTTTACACGAGTAGACTTTATTTTTTAGCTAAAATACCTCCACCGCAGATTAAGAATTTGAAGTAAATATCTCAAAGCTGATATCTAGAACTGCACGAACTTCTTTTGATGAAACTCCACGAGCCCTTTGAACAAGAGCAAGCTCAAATTGTGAAGAAATGAAGTTTGCAGCTTGTTGAGTTGATAGATGACTTTTGCATTTCAATTCATTCTTGTAATGTTCAAAAAACTCTAAATAAAGTGTAAGCATTTCCTGTTCAATTTCTTCGATGCGGGCTTTAGTTTTTGGACCTAATTTAAAACTTTGGGAGCGCATTTTTAAAAATAAACATCCATTGTTGTGACATGCATCTTGGCAAAAATACTGAGCGAGGGCATTGATCTTATCTAGCAATGAATCATCACTACTTAATATTGAATTCAATCGTATTCCGATTAACTCTGAGTAGCGGTTGAGTGCAGCAAGAGTAAGTCCATCTTCATTTTCAAATTCTCGGTATAGTGAGGGTTTTGCCACTCCAGCTTGTTCACTAATTGAATTAAGAGATACGGACAAACCTTTTTGCCAATAATTATTTATCGCAATTTCTAGAATTGCCTCTCGGTTTAAAGTTTTAGGTCTGCCACGTTTTTGATTTTTATCCATAATTACATATTTTGTTACCGCCTGGTAACTTTTTTGTTGTTTTTGTGTTACCTTATTATACCATGTGGTACAATAATAAGCAAAAATAAGGAGCTAACTTATGGAAAATAAGACAGTTTTTATAACCGGTGCAAGTAGTGGTTTTGGCGAAGATTCCCTGAAAGCTTTTGCGGATAAAGGTTATAAAGTTTATGGAACGATGAGAGAAACCACCTCTCGTAATGCTGAAAAGAAGTCTCATTTAGAGGCCTACTCAGATAAAATTTCAATTATAGAAATGGATGTAACAAGTGATGATTCAGTAAAAAAGGCTTTCCAAGAAGTAGGACCTATTGATGTGCTGATCAATAATGCAGGGATTATGTATCTTGGAATTACTGAGGCATTTTCAATTGCACAAGCTCGAGTACAGATGGAGACAAATTACTACGGAGCAATAAGAACTATTCAAGCTGTTCTTCCAAAAATGAGAGAAGCCAAATCTGGACTGATCATCAATACTTCTTCTCTTGTTGGACAAATCTCTCCACCATTTTTTGGGACGTACAGTGCCACAAAGCATGCGCTAGAAGCATATACACAAGCGCTTCGTTATGAGGTTTCTCCTTTTGGTGTTGATGTTGCTCTGGTTGAGCCAGGTCCATTTGGAACAGGACTTTTAGGTGCTGGAAAAGGACCAGAAAATAGTGATGTTGTGGAAAGCTATGGAGAGATTGGAAGAGTTCCAGCAGGAATGGCGGCACACTTTGCAGATTTCCTTGCAAGTGAAGATGCTCCAAATCCCAAATTAGTTGTCGACGCTTATTTGGACCTCGCTGAGAAACCTGCTGGCAAAAGACCAACTAGGACAGTGGTTGGTCTCACATGGGGAGTTGATGAAATGAATGCTTCATCTCAGCCTATTCAAGATCGAATTTTATCTGAGATGCAATTGGATAACGTTCTAAGTGGAACTTCACAAAACTAATTTAGGAGAAAGAAATGAAAGTAATAACGTTAATATTAGCTCTATCTGTTTTAAGTGCTTGTAGTACTGGAGTGAAAAAAACAACCAAAAATCATAAGCCACTCGTTGGACAATTTTTAGGTTCAGTTTTAAAGGGCGATGTAGAAACTATGCGCAAACTAGCGAATAGTAATTATATTCAACACAACCCTTATATCCCAACAGGATTAGAGCCTTTTATTAAAATGCTACCTGTTTTGAAGAATGCAGGAACTACGGCTGAAAATGTTCGAATGTTTCAAGATGGAGAGTATATTTTCATGCATAATATTTGGAGGAATGCCAAACCGTTTGGAGCAGATGAAATGGTCTCATTTGATATCATTCGAATTGATGAAAACGGTAAAGTGGCAGAACATTGGGACGCCATGACAGCTTTAAGGAAAAAAACGGCGAGTGGCAGATCTCAAACTGATGGACCAACGAAGGCAAAGGATTTTGATAAGACTGAACAGAACAAAGCACTAGCAAGGGCCTTGGTCGAAGATGTATTGATGGGGAAAAATCCTAATAATATAACAAAGTATATAAGCTCAAAGCAATACCATCAACACAACCCAGATATTAAGGATGGACTTTCAGGTATCGTTGAAGCCGTAAAGTATCTAACATCTAAAAATAATATGTTTCAATATACAAAGATTCACAAAGTTTTAGGAGAGGGAAATTTTGTACTTACAATAAGTGAAGGTAAATGGAATGCGGCCAATAATGCATTTTATGATTTATTTAGATTTGAAAATGGAAAGGCTGTTGAACACTGGGATGTTATTCAAGAGGTTCCCACAAAAAACTTAGCAAATAAAAATGGTATGTTTGGTGGTTTGTAATTAAATAATAAAAAAAGGAAGATAAATGAAAAATGCTCTTATCATTAATGCACATCAAGAATATCCCTTTGCTAAAGGGGAGCTGAATCAATCTATTGCTGAGCACATTACCAAACATTTAGAAGATATTGGTTATGAGATAAAAAAAACAACGATGAAAAAAGACTGGGATGCAGAGACAGAAGTGGAAAAACATACCTGGGCAGATGTGGTGATCCTACAGTCTCCGGCAAATTGGATGGGAGTGCCGTGGAGTTTTAAAAAGTACATGGATGAAGTTTATACTGCTGGTATGTTCGGTAAAATGAGTGAAAATGATGGGCGTAAAGCTGAGGCTCCAAAAAAGAATTACGGTGGTGGAGGTGTATTAACCAATACATCTTATATGTTATCTCTAACGTTTAATGCACCGGCCGAATCATTCAATGATCCTAATGATTTTTTTGAAGGCAAAAGTGTAGATGATTTATTCTTTCCACAGCATATGAATTTCAAGTTTTTTGGAATGAAACAGCTTCCGACATTCGCTTGCTTTGATGTGATGAAAAATGGTGATATTGCTAATGATTTCAAACGTCTTGAGAAACACCTTCAAAGTGTTTTTACAGTTTAAGTCTACTTTAAAAAAGCATGAATGAGTTTTGGAGATTACTAAGATGAATAATACACTTAATCCCGAGTACACCTTGTATTATTGGACAGCATGTAAGCAATTTTGGGGGCGAGCGATCGGCGTGGTCCTAACATTAGAAGAAGCTGGTACTAATTACGTTATACGTGAACCAAAGGACGCTCCAACTGGAGAGGGAGAAGTCCTATTTAAACGTTTCAGTTACCCCGCCCTGACCATGCCCAATAATATAACAATTGGACAAACTCCAGCAATTTTGAATGTATTAGGACAACACTTTGGATTAGCAGGAATAACTACTGAAGAGCAAATGGATTGCCAGCAGACCTTGTTAGATATTAATGATCTTTTTAGCGAAACTCTGAGTGGAAAATTGGTTGATAGACCTGAAAGAGCGAAGCAATGGTTTGAGATGCTCTCGCATAAACTAAAAAACCATCGCTTTTTGATTAATGAAAAGCCTAGTGTGGCAGATTTCCATGCAGTATTTGCCACAGAATGGATACATCAAAGATATCACAAGGATGCTTACAATGACTTTCCAGGCTTAGCACGTTGGTGGCAAGACATTTGTCTTCATCCTCCAGTCCAACGGATGAAAACTAGTGGCGTTGCGATGCTTCCATAATTTCCCTAGAATAAAATTTATCAATCAAACAC
Source organism: uncultured Roseivirgaceae bacterium (assembly GCA_964437135.1). Lineage (GTDB taxonomy): Bacteria > Bacteroidota > Bacteroidia > Cytophagales > Cyclobacteriaceae > CAYTFO01. Next base: position 4,971 of record CAYTFO010000231.1, read on the forward strand.
AAAGGCTAGGAAATTAAAAACTTAGCCTTTTTATATTCCATAACATTCAATCCCGATAGCAAGCTATCTGTTAAGTATTTGGCATTAAAAAACCTTAGACCTGAACATTTCTAATATTAAATAACATTAACAAAGGAGCTAAATGTTCGATTTCCTCCCCGAAATCTGTCGGGATTAGAGAGGAACTATGATGGAAATTTACTGGATCATGCTAATACCACTAAATAGATCCAACTCGACAATTTCATTTCTCCTAACTCTGTACCAAGTCCGACGTATTCTGAATAGCTTTTAGTAAGATAGGTGCTGACGTAGTTCTTAAACTCTGGCTTAGGAAAGCCTGTCTCATCAAGTATAAGTAGTTGATAAAGTATTGGTGCCTCCGGGGAGACTTGAACTCCCACGGCCTTGCGGCCGGCGGATTTTGAATCCTCCTCAGCTACCATTTGAAGTTTAAAGGTCTGGGAGTAATGA
>CAYTFO010000232.1:0-5440 GCA_964437135.1 uncultured Roseivirgaceae bacterium
GGTCGATGGCGAAGAAATCACCATAACAGCTATTCCACTCTATCATGTTTTTGCTTTGACCGTCAATTGTTTTGGTATGTTGAGAATCGGAGCTCATAATGTGTTGATTACCGATCCCCGAAATATGACTGTTTTTATCTCAACTCTTAAAAAGCATAAATTTTCGGTTATTACGGGTGTAAATACCCTTTTTAATGGACTTGTGAATCGTCCTCCATTCAAAGAAGTGGATTTTAGTGGGCTAAAAGTGGCTGTAGCCGGTGGTATGGCACTTCAACCTAATGTTTTTAAAAAGTGGAAAGAAATAACGGGCAATGAAATTGTGGAAGGATATGGACTGTCTGAAACGTCTCCCCTTCTTACCTGTAATCCAATTGATGGAAATAATAATCTGGGGACTATAGGACTACCTGTGCCGAGTACTGATATTAAAATTGTGGATGAAGACGGGAAAGAACAAGATATAGGAGGCTATGGTGAAATCTGGGCAAAGGGACCACAGATTATGAACGGTTACTGGAACAATGAAGAGGAAACAAAACTTGTTTTGGAGGACGGCTGGTTTAAAACCGGCGATATCGCGTATTTTACAAGTGATGGATTTTTAAAAATTGTGGATCGCAAGAAGGAAATGGTTATTGTAGGTGGAATGAATGTGTATCCGAATGAGGTTGAAAAAGTACTAAATGAAATAGATGGAGTTCTTGAAGCAGGAGTAATTGGAATCCCCGATAATAAAACATGTGAAGCTGTAACTGCTTATGTGGTCAAAGAAGATCCTGGATTGCAGACTGAGGATATTATGTATTACTGCAGGAAAAAGCTGGTTGCCTATAAAGTTCCAAAGTTTATCAAATTCATCGATGAGTTGCCCAAGTCCAATGTTGGCAAAATCCTTCGCCGGGAGATCAAAAAAATCGAGATGGGTGAGGTTGTGAAGTGATATACTGGTGTGCTGGTGTGCTGGTATACTAGTATTCTAGTATAATGGTGTACCGGTATTCACGCCTTCATTCTTCAGTCGGGTAAACTGGTGTTCTAGGATAAATATCTGAGGACGAATATATTAATGTTGTGAGAAAGGTGGCGTTTTTGAAAATTTGTAGCGAAAGGTTGAGGATGAAGTCTTTCCAGCTTTAACACTAAGAAGACGCAAAGGAGCACAGAGGTTTTTGTGAGTAGTATTTAGTGTTCAGTTTCCAGATTCCTGAAATTTAAGATAACTGAATATTCGATCCAACAAAAGGTCTTAATGTCAAAAACTTCCCAGTTTAAACACCAAGAAGACGCAGAGGAGCACAGAGGTTTTTAGAAGGAGTTTTCAGTGTTCAGTATCCAGATTCCTGAAATTTAAGATAACTGAATTCTCTATCCAATAAAATCGTACTGGCAGACTAAGGACTGAAATCAGAATACTAAATGAAAACAAAAAAAAGCCGCTGCTAAGGCGGCTTTCATTCTTTTAGGTAGTTACGTTGCTGTAACTACGCTGCGGTAGTTACGCTACGGTAACTATGCTTCGATAGCTATGTGATATTATTCTTCTACCTGCTCCATGGCATGTTTTTCAGACCATGAAGGAACTCTAACTTCTTTATTTTCGTGATATCCACAGTAAGTACACCTGTATTCTCTATCTACATAACCAGGCTCTGTGTGAGTAGGTTCTTTAATAACTTCTTCTTTGTATTCCTTAAATGTTCTGAAGTTGCAATTTGGACAGATAAGTGAATGTTCTAGAATATCGTACTGCATGATAACGGTTTCTTTCGTTTCATCATCAAACCAAACATCAAAATCGGCTTCCAAGGCCTCTTCCTGGTCGATCATATCCTGAGATAGATACTCATCTTCTTCCAGCTCATTAAGCAACCTAAGTTTATTCCCAGACTTAGGAGATTTCATAGGCTTAAATCTTATTTTCTTTAGTCTTTTTTCAAGAATAAATGGATAATAATACTTGAGGTACGCCCAGAATCCATAACCGAAAATAAATGCGATCATGAAAGCAAAAAATCCCACAAAAACATATTGGTAAGATTGAACAAGACCAAGCCATCTTCCGATTAAAGCAAAAGCTAGAAAAGCAATCCCTGTAGCAAAGACATTAGAGGCAGTACTTAATCTGGCTACCTCTTTATCAACAGCATATTTATACTTTTCTGATCTGTCCTTTTTTCCAGCCAGAGCCATTGCATAAAATAGCTGAAGAAGTATAGCAAGTCCAAAAAAACCAAGACTTATGTACAAAAGTAAATCAAACCATTGGTCGGCGAATTTGTTCATTTTTTAATATTTTTATTGCAACTAGAATTTCGATAAAAATAACACATTAAATAAATATATTACCTTCTAAATAGTGAAATTCGTATAAAACTTTTTAATATCCCAATATAAGAATAATAATTAAGTTTGTCATAATGGAAGTTTTAGGAATTGATATCGGAGGCAGTGGCATTAAAGGTGCAATTGTTGACACACAAAAAGGTGAGCTTATTACTGATCGCTACCGAATACCCACACCACAACCCGCGACACCGAGTGCTGTATTAGATAAAGTCAATGAAATTGTCGAAGAATTTACATGGAAAGGCATCATTGGAGTTGGTTTTCCTGCAGCAGTCAAACATGATATTGTAAAAACTGCTTCAAATATTGACAAAAACTGGATAGGGTTAAACCCTGCCGAACGTATCGAAAAAGCTACAGGATGTAAAACCCACCTTGTAAATGACGTTGATGCAGCCGGTTATGCAGAAATAAGCTTTGGTGCCGGAAAAGGAAATATGGGTACTTTGATCGTTGCAGCAATTGGTACCGGTATAGGAACTGCTCTCTTTTCTGAAGGCATCTTATTTCCTAATTCTGAATTAGGCTGGGTTAAACTCGAAAACGATAAGTTTGGGGAAGAATATGCAGCTAATTCTGTACGTGAGAAAGAAGAGTTGAGCTGGAAAAAATGGGGTAAGCGAATCAATAAGTATGTTAATCGACTGGAAGCTCTTCTATGGCCTGATTTGATTATACTAGGTGGTGGCGTAAGTAAAAAATGGGATGAATTCAGTTCTTATATCCAATGTGAAACAAAAATAAAACCTGCAGAACTCAGAAATCATGCGGGCATAGTGGGTGCAGCACTTGCCGCACAACATGAATTCAAGGCAAAGTAATGTTTGGTGGTTGATATAGGTAAGTTCAGGCTAAAATATTCAAATACTTCATCCAATTGTGTTTTTTAGCTAATTGGCTATTTGTTTATTTGTGAATCGGCTATCTGTGAGTTTTTTTTTCAAAATTTCAGCTTGAAATTCTCAACAGATATCTTATAGAAAATCTATAGCCACTCAATATGTTTAAAATAGAAGAACTACAGATATTCCATAGAGAAACTAAAGAAAAACCATAGTTACTCAATCCGCCTACACTGCGTTCCGGATGGACAGATAGAAGATAAATAGAAATTCAATAGAATAGAAAATCAATAAACAAACAATTCATTTATTCACTTCGCAAAGAGTTCACCGGATTGACAGATGCTGATCTATAAGCCTGAAATCCAACCGTTAGAAATACTAAAAGTAATGTCACCACAGCTGCCACCACAAAACTAAATGGTGATATATCTATTCGATAACTAAATCCGTCGAGCCATTGATTTGCGGCATAAATAGTTACAGGAACTGAAATAGCCAATGAAATAACCACCAGCCAAAGGAAGCTTTTTGAAAGTAACAATACGAGGTTCGAAACTGATGCACCCAATACTTTTCTTACACCCACCTCTTTTTTTCTTCTGGATGCCATAAACATGATCAGTCCATAGGAACCTAAGCACGAAATGAAAATTGCTAAAAAGGCAAAATACCCAATCAATTTACCAAATTGTTCCTGAGCCTGGTAGGATTGCGCAAGTGCCTCATCCATGAAATTGTAATCGAAGGTTTCCTCTGGAAAAAATTCATTCCTTTTTGCTTCTACTGCTTCGAGGGTTTCAGGAACATTTTGATTATCTAACCGAATAGAAAATGTACTAAACTGAGGAACGGAAATTTCCATAATTAATGGTCTTATTGCCTGACTGAGATTTAGGAAATTAAAATCCTTCACCACCCCTATTGCTGTGCCTTCTATACCTTCCATGTTAATCTTTTTACCCAATGCGGTAGATGCATCGCCGAAATTGAACTGCCTGACTGCTTCTTCATTTACTACAAATGCATTTAGGTGATCTGTACCGAAATCAAAAGAAAAATCGCGTCCACTCACCATCTCCATTTCATAGGTTTCAACAAAATCATAATCCACTACCATATTTGCACTCAGCATGTTATCCTCAGCGGTAAAACCTTCCGGTATTACATTTCTATTGACCATTCCAAACCCCGGAGGTGTGGAACTTACAGTACTGATTACCACACCCGAAATCGTTGTGATAGCGTCCTCAAAAGCATTCATCTTGCTTCTTTTATTTCCATCTACCCCTCCGAAAACAGTGTTGAAATTAGCACTTTGCAAAAACACTAAAATCATAAATTCTTTTTTAAATCCCGGTGGTTTATTACGCATCATTTTCATCTGATCAAAAACAATCAAAGTACTAGAAATCAATATGATGGAAATCATAAATTGCACAACCATCAGGGACTTTCTAAAACTACTTCCTGAGTTTACTTTTGCTAAAGTTCCATGAAGAGAATTGAGCGGTGAGAACCTGGAAATAAATATGGATGGATAGAAACCAGCCAATAAACTTGTGACGATGATCATTGCAATACATCCCAATATAATCTCAGGAGTAAGCAGAATGTCTATCATTAACTCCTTGTTGGTGAGCTGATTTAGCTGTGGCAACAGCAATATTGTAAACCAAATTGCCAGGAAAGAAGCCAATAAGGTTGTTAAAAGTGACTCGCCCAAAAACTGGCCTACCAAATTCGATTTCCAGGCACCCAGAATTTTGCGCATTCCAATTTCTTTACCCCGCTGAAAAGACTTGGCGGTAGAAAGGTTGAGAAAATTTATACAGGCAATTAACAAAGTAAGAACACCTGCAGCTATGAATATATAAATAAAGGTGTAACTACCCGGATTCTCAGCCTATGCCATTACATCATCATTCAAATGTATATCCAAGAGCGGTTGAATTTCAAATGATTGCCCCTTTTGCATTGATTCAGGAATTTTCTCAGCAATGAAATCATCAAAACGCACATTTACTGCTGTTGGTGATACTCCCTCTTTCAACAAAACATATGTGGGTGAATGAGATACCATCCAGTTTTGCTTAAAATTATTTCGGATATTTCCCTGAAGGGCTTCCGGTTCCAGATCATACATATTTTCATAGGGTACAATCATATCAAAGTGAGTATGTGTATTGGGAGGAAAATCTTCCACCACAGCAACAACCATAAAGCTCTTATCCCCTTCCATCTGAATA